>JAOZLR010000450.1 GCA_029934735.1 Bacteroidales bacterium | reverse complement strand
TTCATATCATCTGAGTGATACATACGACTGTTACCATTGGCCATACAGGTAAAATATAATGACGTCGCATGTAAACTGTATGTAGATGCTTCAAATTTCTGTCTGTCCCAAAAGGTTTCCAGAATAAACAATTCGGCATTATCGCTCATTGCATCTCTTGCCCGCTGCAAAATTCCAACAATCTCATCCTCAGAGAAACAATCCAAAAACTGGCTCATCCAAAAAACATCAAATCCTTTTGGAAAAGGTTTGTCACTATTTAAAAAATTAATCGAAAAAGTATCGATCCGGTTATCAAATCCCCTCTCTTTAATATTTGCTTTTGCATTTTTAAGTTGTCCCGGAAGATCCATAATTGTAACCTTTACATCACTGGAATATGCTGCACATGCAATTGCAAATTTGCCGGTGTTTCCTCCAAGGTCAACAATCTTATCCGGTTTTGATTCAAAAATCACCTTTAATATCTCATCAAATGCTATATCGGAATAGAAATGATCAAATTCGAACCAGCTTTTGCGTGAATCATCAGGTAACTCGGCAAGTGCCTCGTAAATTGTATTCCATTCTCCGTAGGCGTTATGCAATCCTACCGGTTCACCTTTCTTTATTGATTCCTGTAAATAAAAAGCGCCTTTATAATTAATATCATTAACAAAGTTCATATTAACCCTGGCCATTTCATCTCTTTCGACAAAGAACCCTGTCTTTGTCAGCTTGAATCTGCCATCTTCCATATATACCATCTCAAGGCTAAGCCCTGCTTCAAGCAAAACAGTAGCACCATACTTTGAGATATTTACCTCTTCTGCAATCTCGACAACAGTCATTCCTTCCTTTGATTTCAACAGCAGTTTAAGAACACCAAAATCTCTTAGTGCTTTAGCCGCCTGAAACATAAGAGGTGCAAAAGCTATTTTCTGCGCATCGGTTTTGGCTACAACTGCCGGCTTATCGTTATTTCCATAAAAATCAGACATAAAACATTTGTTTTCCTAAAAGTAACTAATCTTCACAGTCCCAAAAATTGTAAAAATTAAACCACTGGTCAGGGTATTTCAATAAAATTTTTTCTAAATTACTAATATATTCTTCAAGCATTAAATTCACAAGCCTGTTTCTATCGGCAGGGTTTTTAGGTGTACTGAACTTTTTAGGAGGAGTAGCATAAAAATGATAATGTCTTGATGTTTCTTTCATTGCCGAAACATAGCTAACCGGAACATTATATTTTAATGGTATCAAAAACGGCCCGACAGGGAATTTAGCCTGCTTATTAAAAAACTCCTTCGTAATTGTATTAGACCCAAGTAAAAATCTGTCACCATGAATAGCAACAATCTCTCTGTTTTTTAATGCTTCAGAAATTCTGAACAGATGAGAATAATCGTCATTCCCAATAGTAATAAATTTAACATTTTTGTCTTTATACATTTCCGAAAGAAAATTTGCTATTTTTTCGTGCTCATTTGCAAACATCACAATATTCACCGTTGTATTCAAGCGTTTTAAAAGGTGACCTGCTATTTCCCAACTACCTGCATGAACGCCAATTAAAACCCCGCCGGTTTTTTCAGCCATTTCTCTCAGATGTTCTTCTCCGTCAAAATCAAAAGTATAATTTTTGTTTAATCCTGATAGAAAAGCAATTTTATCAATAAGAACCTGGCCAAGCTTATAGAAAGTTCTACTTATGTATCGAGATGATTTTAAAAAGGAGAACTGTAGTCGTTTATTAAGAAAGTAATATGATGCTTTGACAGCGGTAGGGGAAAAAATCAAAAAGTACAACACTACAAACCTAAGGAAAAAATATGCAGTAGAAATACCAAAATATTTCAATAAGAAAACAAATGATTTATAACCGGCAATTCCACCCCTGGTTTTACCTGTCCATTCTGACATGTTATGGTTTATTAACTCTTTCTACTATAAAGGTATAGAGCTCTCCGACAGTATTAACTTCAACGATCTCAGTTGGTTCAACCTTAAAACCAAACTCCCTCTCAATTAGCACAATTATATCAACCAGATCAAGACTTTCAAGTTCTAATTCATCCCTTAGCAAAGTATCCTTCTTAATCTGCTCGGGTTCAAGCTCAAACTCATCGATTAAAAAATCGTTAACTATTTGTATGACTTTCTCTTCTTTCATATCATTATTAAATTCTTTTTATCACCAGTGATGAATTGGTACCTCCAAAACCGAAAGAATTCGACAAAAATACATCAATTTTTTTATTTATTGTTTTATCAGCAATATTTAATTTTGCAGAAAATTCATCAGGTGTTTCAAAGTTGATATTTGGAGCAATAAACGAATTATGCATCATCAATAATGAGTAAACAACCTCACTGGCACCCCCCATCCACATTTCATGTCCGGTAATTGATTTTGTAGAGCTTACAAGAGTATTAGAATTACCAAAAACTCTGGAAATTGCCTGAGCCTCCATTTTATCACCAACCGGAGTTGATGTAGCATGTGCATTTATATAATCAATCTCTTTTGCACTAATACCTGCTTGTCTTATGCTCATTTCCAAAGAGGCTGCAGGACCGTCAACATTGGGAACAGTAATATGGTCACCATTCGAAGAAAATCCATACCCAATTATTTCTCCCAGGATCGGTGCACCTCTTTTAATTGCCGATTCATAGCTTTCAAGAATAACTGTTGCCGCACCTCCACTCGGTACAAGTCC
>JAOZLR010000092.1 GCA_029934735.1 Bacteroidales bacterium | reverse complement strand
TAATTTTTGAGGGTGCAAAAGTAATAAACTTATTTTTTCTGAACAGAATTATTTTAAAAAATTTTCTGCCCTGTTATTTTAAATCCGTTAATTTGCACAGAAATTAATCTATGTGAGGCAAAAACCGGAAATTATCATATCACTTTTGTTCATTCTGATATTTCAGGTATCAGGTAAAGGGCAATGCAAAGTTGAAGAAACCGCTTTTAAGGCAGGTGAGAAATTAACTTATGAAGTGAGCTACAACTGGAGTTTTGTGTGGGTATCAGCCGGGAAAGTTATTTTTGAAACTGATACTATAACTGTAAACAATACCAGATTCTTCGATTTTAAGGGTATCGGCAAGTCATACAGCTTTTATGACTGGTTCTATAAAGTACGCGATAACTTCTCTTCTATTGCTGACAAGAAAACACTGTTGCCTGTTGAATCTCACAGAAATACATCCGAGGGAAATTACAAAGTGAATAACTCATACCTGTTTGATTATGATAAAAACAAGGTTATCTCATCAACACAGAATTCAAAAAACCCTCTTACCATTGACACTTTGGACCTTGAGCCCTGCACATTCGACCTGTTGTCAGCAGTTTATTACACACGAACCCTTAATTTCTCAGATAAAAATCCCGGATATAAAGTTCCTGTCCGGTTCACTATTGATGGTGAGTTTTACGAAATAGTTGTTAAATATCTTGGAAAAGAGATAGCGAAAGACAGGGGTGGCAAACAATATAATTGTATAAAATTCAGTGCAGATCTTGTTGCAGGCACAATATTTAAAGAAGGGAAAAAAATACTTGTCTGGGTAACAAACGACAGAAATAAAATTCCCATTATGGTGGAAGCAAGTATTATGGTCGGATCGGTTAAAGCATATCTTTCTGCATACCAGGGGTTAAAATATGAATTATCATCACAAATTAAATAATATTTTTCTTTTTCATCTCTATGCTTCTGTTTTTTGAATATTTTCGTGACTCATTTAGCAAATATGTATGAGTAAATTTCTATCATATCTTCGCAATCATAACAGTGAAATATCGAAAGTATTTCTATTTTTGATAAGCATTGTCGTGCTTGTGATTCTGTTTCCAAAGGAAGGGAAGTTCAAATATGAATATGCAAAAGGCAAACCATGGCTACACAGCGAGCTTATTGCACCTTTTGACTTTGCTATTCAAAAATCGAAGACAGAACTAAAAAATGAAGAGCAGGAAGCACTTGAACAACTAATACCTTACTTTAGCAGGAATGATGAAATATTTCTGACGAAAAAGGAGGTGCTGATAAATGAATTCAATACAAGATGGGAATCGAAATATCAAAACAAAAAGAGAAGCAATAAAAAACAGGAAAAAAGTCTTAAAATATGTGAATCTGTTTTTGACACTATTGCGACAAAAGGAATAATTGAGCTTACGCCTGAGCTTGAAAACAGACCTCCCGACTTCAAAATAATGATCATCAATAATAATGTTGCCAGCGAAATACAACTGAAAGATGTTTTCACTATCCATACTACTGATCAATTTATTCGCGACAAACTTTCGGATGTAGATGGGATTGACAATGATCTTGTGCTTTTAGAACTTGAGAATATTCTTGTAAGAAATATCACTTTTAATTTGGAAAAAACGGAACTGGAAAAAAAGGAGATCCTGAATAAAATCTCGCCTACCCACGGAATGGTTCAGCGCGGTGAAAAGATAATTTCAAAAGGCGAACTGGTTACGGAAACCAAATATCAGATACTTGAATCATTAAGAATTGATTATGAAACAAAGCTCGGATCTTCTTTTAAGGTAACAGGTATCGTGGCAGGGCTTATCATTCTTATCTCGGTGTCGATGTTTTCCTTGTTCCTGTTTCTATTATTCTTCAGGAAAGAAGTGTTTGCTAATACCAAAAACCTGGTGCTGATTCTAATTATGGTAACCGGAATGGTAGTGATAACAATTGTGGTTTCAAAATTTTTACCTGAATATATCTACATAATACCGTTCTGTTTGGTTCCGATGATTGTCGGTATTTTTTACGATACCAGGCTTGCACTTTTTGCCCACCTCGTTACAATTATCATCACTGCTCTTTTGGTTCCAAACAGTTACGAATTTGTTTTCCTTCAGCTTTTTGCCGGAATAGTAACAATATTAAGTATTCTTCGACTTGAGCGTCGTTCTCAGTTTTTCTTAACTTCCTTATTGGTATTCCTGACTTATTCTATTATTTATATCGGGATGACTCTTATAAAAGAAGGCTCGCTACAGGATATAAACCGAACTTACTTCCTTCTTTTTGCCGGAAGTGCCATTCTCACACTCTTCTCCTACCCTATCATTTTTGTTTTCGAGAAAGTGTTCGGGCTAATTACCGATGTCACTCTTCTTGAGCTTTCAAATACAAATAATAAGTTACTTAGGGAACTTGCACTCAAAGCCCCAGGAACATTTCAGCATTCAATGCAAATGGCAAACCTTGCAGAAGAAGCAATTTATGAAATTGGAGGAAATCCGCTACTGGTACGCACAGGAGCTATGTATCACGATATCGGCAAAATGGATTCTCCATTGTATTTTATTGAGAACCAGACAACCGGTATCAATCCGCATGATGAGTTAACATATGATGAAAGTGCGCAGATAATCATTGAGCATGTTATCAACGGAATTGAAAAGGCAAGAAAGAATAATCTTCCGGAACAGATAATTGACTTCATAAGAACACATCACGGAACACGAAAGACAGAATATTTTTACACTCTGGCAAAAATGGAAAATCCTGATGAGGAAATCGACCCATCAATCTTTACATATCCAGGGCCTGAACCATTCTCAAAAGAGACAGCCGTTCTTATGATGGCAGATACAGTGGAGGCTGCATCAAGAAGTCTTAAAAAACCTGATGAGGAATCGATAAGCGAAATAGTTGACATTGTTATTAACAAACAGATAGAGGGACACCAATTTGATAACTCACCAATTACATTCAGAGATATAAAAACAGTAAGAAAGATATTTAAAAAAATGCTGATGAATATTTACCATTTGAGAATTGAATATCCGAAGTAGGTATTATAAGCAAGATATTAGAACCAGGATAATAGATGTAAGATGCCGGATAGAAGTGCTATATCAAAAATTGAGAAAAAAAAGCATCCTTACAAAAATGCATCCCGAAAAGAAATATTAAAAATAAGGGAGGATATGACTGGGGAGGAGCAAAAGGAGCTGGACAGAAAAGTGCTTGTTCTCTTTATTACAATTATACTGGCGGTCATCCTTGTTTCCGTAATCATCTATTTCATACAATACATCTAATAATAGTTCGGTAAATATAAATTGAATGCAATGATTTCATTTTAAATCTAATATTCATCCCAGCTTTTAATACTAATATCTTCAGGAGCTATCCGTGTAAAAGCATAAATAAAAGCAGAAGCCAGTCTGGCATTGGTAATCAAAGGAATATTATAGTCTATTGCAGAACGGCGGATAGTATAATCGTTTGCCAGCTCTCCCTGGGTCAGGTTTTTAGGAATATTTATCACAAGATCAAACTGTTTGTTACGAATATAATCAATCACATTGGGAGTCTTTTTTTCATCAGGCCAGTGTAGTAATGTTGATGGAATACCGTTAGCATTTAAAAACTCAAATGTACCCTTTGTGGCAAACAGCGCCAACCCTATATCAACAAGCAAACGTGAGCTGTTCAGCAGCTCCAGCTTATCACGTATCGGACCTCCGGAGATCATTATATTACCTTTAGGGATTCTATAACCAACCGACAACATAGCCTTCAGTACAGCATCATAATAATCATCACCAATGCAACCGACCTCACCAGTTGACGACATATCAACACCAAGTACAGGATCAGCTTTTGAAAGGCGCGAAAAGGAAAACTGTGACGCTTTTACTCCGATGTAATCTATCTCAAAAATGGATTTAGATGGTTTTTCATACGGTGTGTTGAGCATCACCTTTGTTGCAAGTTCAATAAAATTAGACTTCAGAACCTTTGAAACAAATGGAAAGCTTCTTGATGCCCGAAGGTTACACTCAATCACCTTAATATCATTGTCTTTGGCAAGAAACTGAATATTGAATGGTCCGGAAATATTCAGCTCGCCAGCTATCTGACGTGCCGCCTTCTTAATCCTTCTGACTGTTTCAAAATATATTTTCTGAGGAGGGAAAACCATTGTGGCATCTCCTGAATGAACGCCGGCAAACTCAATATGCTCACACATTGCATAAGCAACTATCTCACCTTTATCAGCCACTGCATCAATTTCAATTTCCTTAGCCTGTTCTATAAACTCTGTCACTACAACAGGATATTTTTTCGACACCTTTACAGCCAGCTTCAGGAAATGCTCCAATTCATCTTTGTTAGAGACAACGTTCATTGCTGCACCGGAAAGCACATACGAAGGCCGAATCAAAACCGGAAATCCGACATCATCAGCAAAACGAAGAATCTCATCAAGATCAGTCAATTCCTGCCATACAGGCTGATCAATTTTCAGGTCGTCGAGCATCATTGAAAACTTGTGTCTGTTCTCGGCTCTGTCAATAGAATGAGGTTGTGTACCCAAAACCTTCACTCCTTCCTTGTGCAGCCGCATAGCAAGATTGTTAGGAATTTGTCCTCCGGTCGAAAGAATTGTCCCGCCAGGATTTTCCAGGTCTATTATATCCATAACTCTCTCGAAACTTAGCTCGTCGAAATAGAGCCGGTCGGCAACATCATAATCGGTCGAAACTGTCTCAGGATTATAGTTTATCATTACCGATCTGTAGCCACTTCTATTTATTGTGTTTACAGCATTTACGCCGCACCAGTCAAACTCCACCGAACTACCTATACGGTATGCTCCCGATCCAAGAACCACGACAGACCTCCCGTCATTTTCAAAATCTATGTCATGCTTAATACCGGCATATGTTAAGTACAGATAATTTGTAACCGCAGGATACTCTGCCGCAAGTGTATCAATCTGGCGTACAGCCGGAACAATACCAAGTGACTTTCTGTGATTCCGCACAAGAATATTAGCATCATCCATATCATCAGTACTACTCTTCAGGATTAAACGCCCAAGTTGAAAATCAGAGAAACCCTTTTTCTTACCTTCCAGGATCAAACTGGCAGGAACATCTTCCAATGAATTATATTTCCCTAGCTCAGATGACAAATCATAAATCCCTTTAAGCTTATACAAAAACCATCTGTTTATTTTTGTCAGGTCATATATTTGGTCAATTGTGAGGCCCTTTTCAAACGCCTTTTCAATCACGAAGATTCGCATTTCTGTTGGGTTTGCCAGCTCAGACTCAATATTTTCTATTTCAATATCACGATTTCCAACAAAACCGTGTGCTCCCTGGCCAATCATCCGCAACCCTTTCTGAATTGCCTCTTCAAAAGTTGTCCCAATGGCCATTACCTCTCCTACCGACTTCATTGAAGAGCCGATTTGCTTTGTCACACCCGAAAACTTATTCAGGTCCCAGCGGGGTATCTTACAAACCACATAATCGAGTGCAGGTTCAAAAAAGGCAGATGTAGTCTTTGTAATCTCATTTTTTAGCTCGTGAAGTCCATAGCCAAGCCCGAGTTTTGCAGCAACGAATGCAAGAGGATAACCTGTTGCTTTTGAAGCAAGTGCGGAAGAGCGTGAAAGTCGTGCATTGACCTCAATCACCCTATAATCTTCAGAATCCGGATCAAGAGCATATTGAACATTGCATTCGCCAATAATTCCGATATGTCTGATTATTTTTATCGAAAGCTCGCGAAGTTTATGGTATTCTTTATTAGTAAGAGTTTGTGAAGGAGCTAAGACAATACTCTCTCCGGTGTGTATTCCAAGAGGGTCAAAGTTCTCCATATTACAAACAGTAATGCAATTGTCGTATCTGTCGCGCACTACTTCATATTCCACCTCTTTATATCCTTTAAGCGATTCCTCAACAAGGACCTGCGAG
This sequence comes from Bacteroidales bacterium, assembly GCA_029934735.1. Classification (GTDB taxonomy): domain Bacteria; phylum Bacteroidota; class Bacteroidia; order Bacteroidales; family JAADJA01; genus JAADJA01. Next base: position 2,949 of record JAOZLR010000092.1, on the reverse strand, counting down.
CTATACGAAAAAGCAATCTGCACCAACTTCCTCAATTCAAACTCATCAGATGCAAAACCGCTTCCCATTCCACCAAGGGCATAGGCAGCCCTTACAATCACCGGAAAACCAAGAGTCTCAGCCGCTTTAACAGCCTCTTGGATATTACCTGTAGCAATACTACTCGCTGATTTGACATTTATCTGATTAAGCTTTTCGATAAAAATATCACGATCTTCAGTATCAATGATTGCTGTTACCGGAGTACCCAGAACTTCGACATTATATTTTTCAAGTATCCCTTTTTCAAATAACTCCACTCCGCAATTCAATGCTGTCTGTCCGCCAAAGGATAAAAGTATGCCTTCAGGCTTCTCTTTTTTTATAACACTTTCAACAAAAAAGGGGGTTACAGGCAGAAAATATATTTTATCAGCTACACCTTCAGATGTTTGCACAGTAGCTATGTTCGGATTTATAAGTACTGTTTCAACACCCTCCTCTCTGAGTGCTTTTAAGGCCTGGGTTCCTGAATAATCAAACTCACCGGCTTCTCCAATTTTTAGTGCACCGGAGCCGAGTAACAACACTTTTTTTACCATTTTATTCATTTTAGCTTTTTTCAATCAAATTAATAAAATCATCAAATAAAAATTCAGTGTCAGTAGGCCCGCCTGATGCCTCAGGGTGAAACTGTGTAGAGAAAAAAGGCTTTGATTTATGGCGAATGCCTTCGCATGTTCCGTCATTAACATTAATGAATAATGGTTCCCATTCATCATTAAGAGAATTATCGTCAACAGCAAAACCGTGATTCTGGGAAGTTATATAGCACCTGTCCTCCCCCACTCTCCTGACAGGCTGATTGTGACTACGGTGGCCATACTTCAGTTTATAGGTTCCGGCTCCTGATGCCAAAGCCATTAGTTGACTGCCAAGACAAATACCGAACACAGGTTTTTCATCCGCCAAAGCCTTTTCAAGTGACTGAATAGTGGGCAGGCAAACTTCAGGGTCTCCCGGCCCATTTGAAATAAAAAGTCCGTCATACTCTTCCTTTTGAATATCATAATCATAGGGTACACGAATAACTGTCGTATTCCTGTCGAGGAAACAACGGATAATATTGTTTTTTACGCCACAATCAATCAGCAATATCCTATGCTTCCCGTTTCCGTAAACCTGCTTTTCCTTTGGTGATACTGCAGCAACAAGATTATCCCTGTTTGGGTCGTACCACTCCACATCCCTGTCATCAAATACAATCTTTCCAAGCATAGTTCCGCTTTCGCGCAAAACCTGCGTAAGTGCACGGGTATCAATTCCATAAATGCCAGGTATTTTCTGCATCTTAAGCCAGTCTCCGAGACTGTATTTGGCATTCCAGTGGCTGTATTCAGTCGAATAATCGGAAATGATAAATCCTTTAACTGCAATTTTATCAGATTCATAATATTTTCTGATATCACCATCGGTATCTTCGCCCGGAACACCATAGTTGCCAACCAAAGGATATGTAGCAACCAGTATTTGCCCGAAATATGATGGGTCGGTAAGGCTTTCAGGATAGCCTGTCATTGCAGTATTGAATACCACTTCGCCGGCAACAGGTTTATTATACCCAAAAGAAAAGCCCGAAAATACCATTCCGTTTTCGAGCACAAGTTTAATTCTCTTTTTATCTCTCATCAAAAGACTAATTTAACAATTGCCTCTCAGCAATTAATTCAGGATTCAACCGGCAAAATTACTTCACAAATAAAAATAAGCGTCTTTGAAAACAGATAACTTATTAAGAATTAACAGAATGTTTTTAACATCGGCATACTCTCCGGTTTTTCTTTCTGCTCATCCAGTGTAACATTACGAAAGTAAAGGCGTCATAATATTTAAATGCGTAGCGTTATGGGAATAATGTTTTTGCATCTTATAATAATTTAATATTTTACTAACCTAAACTTTGCATTATGAAGTCAGTAATTTTATATTTTGTGCTATTTTTTATTGCGTTCTCCAACAGTCAGGCGCAGGAAGACAAATTTTCATTTAAAGAGCAATATACCATTTCATCTCCCACTAAGCTGAGTATATCTGTTAGTGACGGGGATATTAATATAAATCCGGGGAATGACGGAAAAATTGAAGTCAGATATTTTGTTTATAAAAATAACAACTTTATCAATATTTCAAAAGAAGAGCTCAATGAATATGTGATCATTGAGGTTAAGCATAGCGAGAATATGCTCGATATTTCTATCCGGCAAAGAAACCAGGTTAATTGGAAAAAACAGTATGAGGTTTCATTAGAGGTTTACACTCCGGCTGCGACCTCTTGTAACTTAAAAAGCTCGGATGGTGACATTTTGATTTCCGGCTTAAATGCTGATCAGAAATGTATAACCAGCGACGGCGATATTGTAGTTATTAAGAATAATGGCAAAGTTGATTTGCATACTTCCGATGGCGACATTGCTATTTCAGAAATAACCGGAGATATAGAATTGGAGACCAGTGACGGCGACATTGAGGTAGAAAATGTAGAGGGCTCTGCCAGGCTCATAACCAGTGACGGTGATATATCACTCAAAAATGCTACCGGTTCTATATCGGCAAAAACTTCTGATGGGGATATTATTGCGCGTGACTGCAATGGTTCCATAACGGCTTCTACTTCTGACGGAGATATTCGCTGCAATCTTTTAAAGATCACAAACGAAATTTCACTCTCCACTTCCGATGGCGATATAAATATCACTATTCCCAAAGGACTGAGTCTTAATTTGAAAGTAAAAGGTGAAACATTAAGAGTTCCGCTAGTGAATTTCTCAGGAAAGACAGAAGAATATCATATTGAAGGCACAATAAACGGAGGAGGCATTCCGGTTGAATTAATCACTACTGACGGAACAATCACTCTTTCGTATTTATAACGCTTTGTCACTTTGTTAATTGATAATCAGTTACTATTTT
>JAOZLR010000091.1:2804-8947 GCA_029934735.1 Bacteroidales bacterium | reverse complement strand
TGTCAATCTCTTTAAAAAGCTCCATCTGTTTATTGGATTTTGTATCCATTGAGAGTTTTTGCAGAACACCCATAGCCTGGTTGGCGTCTGATTCGTAATATTTAGCCAGTTTTGGACTAAGAGTGCTATAGTAATCAAGATCTTGTTTACAATTTTCATACAATTGTTGTACTACAGCATTTGCTTTTTCTATTGCTCCGGTTCCATAATAGATATCAATGAACGGTAATGTATACATATCAAACGGGAATTTGCTGTTGGGAAATGCCTCAAGGGCTCTGTCAAGAACAGCAATAGCCTTTTCATTTTCGCCCTCCTGATACAGAGTCTGTGCCACTCTCATCATATTCTGTTTAGGCATAATGCTGTTACGCTGGCTTTCGCGATCAATATATACTTTAGGATCAGCCAGGTTGCCCCATTTACACTTGTTCATTAAAATATCATAGGAGGCTTCAGAGTCTATTCCTGCTCCGCCTGAAATATAATTGTTTGCTTTAACAGGCATAAACCTGTAAACAAATCCGGTAAGATGGCAATACTCATCAACATTAAGTACTTTATTAAGGGAACTCGGATTGGCAAAATAAACCGGTCTTTTCCAGTTATTGGTTGCTATAATATCAAGAATCATCAAATCATTTTTATAGAGATAACTCTGCTTAACATCCCACTCTATTTCAGGGACAATTCGATCGTACATATACTCCGGCACAAGCTTGTTGTTAACAATATATGCAGAGTCAATGGTCATCATAAACTTTTTAGTTGGAGAAAAATTAATTTTCTCACCACTTTGCAACGGTAGTTTTGTTCTTTCATCATCGTTTGCAATAAAATCAATAACACTTTTTAGTTCAACATAACCTTTGATATTTGTACTGTAAAATGCAACAATATTATTGATTCCGTTTTCGTATTGATCATAAGTAAGAGTAAATGGCAGCGACTCAGACTCATAAGCTTTTTTCATCATTTGCTGCACATACCAGTGTCCTGAAGCCAGCATAAAGTTAACCACTCTCACATCCGTCCGTACTCCTTCCACATCCTGTGCATACCAAAGTGGGAATGTATCGTTATCACCATTTGTAACCAGTATTGCATTGGGCTCACACGAGTTTAAATAGTTAGAGGCAAAATCGATAGTTGCATATTTACCCGATCTGTTATGGTCGTTCCAGCCTTCCTTTGCCATAATTCCGGGTACCAGCAACAGAGCAACAAGAGTAATAGCAATAGCCGAACCCTTTTCATTCATTTTTTTACTCAACGAATCGAAAATAGCAAGAATACCCAGTCCTATCCAGATAGCAAAAGCATAAAATGAACCGGCATAGGCATAGTCACGCTCACGAGGTTGATATGGATACTGATTTAGATATACTACAATGGCAAGGCCTGTCATAATAAACAGAAGCATCACAACCAGCGTATCCTTTTTGTTAGTATTGAGCTGGAAAAATAGTCCGATAAGTCCAAGCAGGAAGGGCAACATATAAAATTTATTATGTGCCCGGCTCTTCATATTATCCGGCAGGTCATTCTGAGATCCAAGCCCTAAAACTTTTGAATCAAACCAATCAAAGCCGGTAAGCCAGTTTCCATGCTCTACCTCTCCCTGACTTTCAATATCATTCTGTCTTCCTGAAAAATTCCACATAAAATACCTTAAGTACATATGTCCCACCTGGTAGGTGAAGAAAAACCTTAAATTTTCTCCGAATGTCGGTTTCATCTTAACTTCTGATGAGCCATCAAGCTGGGTAACCTCAATAGGAATCCCCTTAATATCACCCCATTTTTTATACATCTGAATATGTCCGGGTTTCTGAGAGCTCCACATCCTTGGAAAAATTGTACTGAATTTCGGGTCGTAAACCGGAATAACTGATTTTCGTTCATCAGTTACTATGTATTTCCCTTTTTTTACATTTTTTACATAAATTGGATTTCCATCTGTTGCACCAACGGTTGTGGCATTGTAATACTGACCATAAGAGATGGGCCAGTCGCCATATTGTTCCCTTGCAAGGTATGATAAAAGACTGATAGCATCTTCCGGCTTATTTTCGTTGATTGGAGGATCAGCATTTGCCCTGATGATAATCATAAAAAATGATGAATATCCTATAAGGATAAAAGTCAGGCTCAATAAGACCGTATTTACTATAGTTTTATTATGCTTAGTTGTATAGTGGATACCCCAGACAATTAAGCCGATAAGTAAAATAAAATAGAAAATTGTTCCTGAATTAAATGGCAGCCCCATTGTGTTAACAAAGAATAGCTCAAACAAGCTCGAGAACTTAACCACCCATGGAATAATACCATTCATTATAAGCCCGAGAAGAGCCACAGATAAAATACCTGTTATGACTATTCCTTTAATTGTAGGTTTGAATTTTTTGAAATAATAGACAAAAGCTATTGCAGGAATGGCAACTAGGTTCAGCAGGTGAACGCCAATTGAGAGTCCAACAAGAAATGCTATTAGAATTATCCAGCGCATTGAATGCTTATCATCTGCTTCACTCTCCCATCTTAATATCGCCCAGAAAACAATTGCAGTAAAAGCCGATGACATAGCGTACACTTCACCTTCGACAGCAGAAAACCAAAAAGAATCAGAAAATGTATAAGCAAGAGCTCCAACAATACCGCTTCCAAAAATAGCATACATTTTACCTTCTGTCATTTCGCCACGGGAAACAACAATCTTTTTGGCAAGATAAGTGATTGTCCAGAACAGGAACATAATTGTAATACTGCTCGAAAGTGCAGACATAATATTTATCATCAATGCCACTTTTGAAACATCTCCGAAAGCGAGAAGAGAAAATACCCTTCCTATCATTTGAAAAAGTGGTGCCCCGGGTGGGTGGCCTACCTGAAGTTTGTAAGCAGTTGCGATATATTCTCCACAGTCCCACCAGCTTGCAGTAGGTTCAACAGTCAGGATATAAACCATTGATGAAATGGCAAAAATGATCCAGCCGATAATAAGGTTTAGTTTTTTAAATGAATTCATTTATTTCAAATATTGGATTTCAAAAATTTGAGGCGAAATTAAGCATTTTCAATTCATTAACCATGAATTTAAAATATATTAACAAAAAAGAATAAAATGAGATGAATGTTTAGCTTGATTAGTGTTGCAACGCAATTCTTTTGGAAAGTTTTTTAAACCCCAATTCAATAATTCAACAATCCAATAATTCAACAATTCAACAATTCAACAATTCAAACTATCCGGCTAACTCCTTTTCCCGTTTATCATAAACCCGTTTTGATATTTTAATACTCATTTCATAAAGTAATAACAGAGGTATCGAAACCAGTACCTGTGAAAAGATGTCGGGGGGTGTTATAATAGCAGACAATGTAAGAACAATTACAAACATTATTTTTCTGTTCTTTTTCAAAAACTGGGGTGTTACAATACCAACTTTCGTTAAAAAATAAATAATTATCGGAAGTTCAAAAACAAGCCCGACAGAAAGAGTAACCGACACAACCGTACTAATAAAGGAGCTCAGTTGTATCTGGTTTGCAACCTGATCGCTCACATGGTAATTGCCGAAAAAATTAAGTGTCAGCGGGACAAGAATAAAATAGGCAAACAAAACTCCTGTCAGAAATAATAATGTACCTGCCGCAACAAAGCCCTTTGAATATTTCTTTTCATCAGGATGCAATGCAGGTGTAATAAACCTCCAGAATTCCAATAACACATAAGGTAAAGCCACAATAAAACCTACCACAAGTGAAATATACATGTGAGTCATAAACTGTCCCGACATACTGATGTTTTGTAAAACCATCTGTGCATCTCCAAAACAAAGAGATTCAACTGATATGGAATTTCCGAACCTGCACAACAGTCTGTTAGTTATAAAATTAGAATCTTTGGGTGCAAGGATTATCGTGTCAAAAATAAAGTGTTTGTTTAAAAAGGCAATAATAGCAAAAACCAGAATCGCTGCCAGCGATCTGAAAATATGTTTCCTTAACTCTTCAAGGTGGTCCCAGAAAGACATTTCGTTTTCTTCCGGTTCTTCCTTTGGATGAAGCTTCTTTGTGGATATCGTTTCCTCCATAGCCGCAAAGATATGGAAAGGATTTAATATAGAAGATATTGGCTTTGTGTTTCTTCGTGACTTTCTGTCCTAGTGGCTAAATAACCTCATCATCTGTTCACAACCGACAATAAAACATAAATCAAAATAATGAAAGGTATAGCAGTGTAAAACAGTAGCATAAGTAGCAGCACCGAAATAATCAGAAAAGAATATCTTGCTTTGTTGTCATTCCATTTAAAGGTTTTGAACTTCAACGACATTAACGGCAATTCGGCAATCAGCAAATAGGAGAAAACAAGAATGAAAGGAATCAGAAACCATGGGCTGTTGATGATATTTGCAAATATGGCAGTATTAACTCCCAAAAGATTTGTCTGCTGATTTAAAATTAACGGAAATGATGCTATCATCAATGCATTGGCAGGCGTTGGCAGACCAATGAATGATTCCGTTTGTCGTTCATCAATATTAAACCTGGCAAGCCTGTAGGCTGACAAGGCAGGTATAAGAAATGCTATAAAAGGAACGATATTACGACCCGCAATAACTATTTCAGGACAGGAAACCGAATTTAACAATAATATATATAGTATCATTCCAGGTGCAAGCCCGAAAGAAATTACATCAGCAAGCGAATCAAGCTCCTTTCCTATTTCGGAGCTAACATGGAGCATTCGTGCCGAAAATCCGTCAAAAAAATCGAATACTGCAGCAATCCCAATGAACCAGGCCGCCAATGTCAGGTTGCCCTCAAGTGCAAAAACAATGGAGATACTTCCTGAAATGAGATTTAACAGAGTAATTGTATTTGGTATCTGAGCTTTTATCATCTAGTCATTAGAATAGTATCATAATCTTAACCAACTTCACTTATACGATTCATCATTTCATAGTTAACAATTTTTATTGCCTTTCCGCTTGTTTCAATCAGCCCATCATCCTTAAAATCCTTCATAACGCGTATGACACTTTCAGTTGACATACCTGTTAATTCCGCAAGGTCATTTCTTGAAAGTGGGAGATCGAACTCCATATCATAAAAAATCCGCTGTGCCAGACATAAAAGAATATCTGCAAGACGCCCATGAAGCTGTTTATTTGTGAGACAATAAAACCGGCCATATATCTGAACGGCATGTTCATTCAAAACACTAATAACACGATAAGCAAACTTTGCATTCTCCTGAATTAACTGTTTAAAAATATTTATATCAATCAATTCAACTACTGAGTTGGTATAAGTGGCTGCCGAATAAAGAAATATATTATTCCCTTCATAAATTGACGGCAAACCAATAAGATTCCCTGATGTCGAGATTTTCAAAATCAGATTTTTAGGATTCCCTTCAAGATAGACTTTTACCAAACCTTCACTTAAATAAATAATATGGGATGCAAAAGAACCTTGCTTGCAAATATTTTCGCCTTTGTGATAATTAACAACAACCTTGTTTTCTTCAATAATTTTCAATTCACTTTCAGTCAGCTCCTCAAAGCATGAAAGCTTACTGTTGTAAACAGTACAAGTATTTGTATATCCGGTATTGTGCATATTTTCAAATAGAATTGATGCAAAAATACAAACAAATCACCAAAGAATATGATATAGATCAGTTTTATTTTGACGCAAATCATTAAAATACAAATTCTCCTTGTGTGCTATTTATTAGGCAGGTAATATTTCCCACGCTACTTTTGCTTTGTTAATTAAATAACAATTGAAACAGGTAAAAACATATATATGAAAAGAATAGTTATAATTATTATGGTATCGGTTTTATCCTCCTTACTGGTGAAGGCGTTGGTAGAAGAACCCGGTGAGGATACAACGACAGTAATACCTGCACTTGATGTGCAGAATTACGTCTATAAAGCTGACCGGAACACAACGCCATCAGTTGATCATTCGCTATTTGAGGTATTACAGGAGGACTTTGAAACGGCCCATGATGCTACAGCAGCCTGCTTAAGCTGTCACAACAAACGCCACAATGAAATAATGAGTACTGCTCACTGGCAGTGGGAAAGAAGGGAAGAGATAGAAGGTAAAGGTGTCGTTCC
>JAOZLR010000091.1:0-2704 GCA_029934735.1 Bacteroidales bacterium | reverse complement strand
CTGCTCACTGGCAGTGGGAAAGAAGGGAAGAGATAGAAGGTAAAGGTGTCGTTCCATTAGGGAAAAAGAATATCCTGAATAACTTCTGTATTGGTGTTGGAGGTAGTGAAGCAACGTGTACCAGATGCCACATAGGTTATGGATATGAGGACAATACTTTTGATTTTAATGATCCTAATAATATTGATTGTCTCATTTGCCACGATAACTCAGGCACTTATGAAAAGGCAAAAGGGAAAGCAGGTTATCCGGCAGAGAGTGTTGACTTGAATTATGTTGCTCAAAATGTTGGTATCCCGACAAGAGCCAATTGTGGTGTTTGCCACTTTTGGGGAGGTGGCGGAAACAATGTTAAGCATGGCGACCTTGAAAAATCCCTGTTAGAGCCAACAACTGATATAGATGTTCATATGGGAATTGATGGTGAAGATATGAGTTGTGTAGACTGCCATATTACTGAAAAACATCAAATTGCAGGAAAACTATATGCCTTATCTTCAGAGAATAAAAACAGAGCCACATGTGAGCATTGCCACACTAATGCACCTCATACTAATGAATTATTAAATGGACATAATTTAAGAGTCGCCTGTCAAACCTGTCATATTCCGATTTATGCTAAAGTAAACAGTACAAAAATGTGGTGGGACTGGTCAACAGCAGGAAGGTTGGATGAAGATGGTAAAGAAATTCACGAGAATGATGCGGATGGCAATCACAATTACCTCTCAATTAAGGGAAACTTCGTTTATGACGATCACGTTATCCCTGAGTATTATTGGTTTAACGGTATTGCAGGCCATCATTTAATAACAGATATTATTGATACTGTACCGGTTCAAATGAACTCATTAGATGGATCATATCTTGATAAAGGAATAAACCGCCGCACAGATATGCCTTCCAAAATCTGGCCCGTTAAGGTTCACCGTGGAAAGCAAGTCTATGATCCGGTAAATAAAACCCTTATTCAGCCAAAATTGTGGTCGCCAAATGTAGGTGACAGTGCTTACTGGAAAGATTTTGACTGGAATATGGCCAGTCAGGCAGGTATGGATTACCTTGGGTTACCTTACAGTGGTGAATACGATTTTGTAGAAACAGAGATGTACTGGCCATTAAATCATATGGTATCTAAAAAAGAGGAAACATTAAAATGTGTTGATTGTCATACCCGAAATGATGGCAGACTCGCAAACCTCACCGATTTTTATTTACCTGGCAGAGACAGGAGTAAATTTCTTGATGGCTTTGGGATTATCGTAATCCTTGGAGCTCTTGCAGGTGTAACATTCCACGCGATACTCAGACGAATTTTAAGGAAAAAATGCTTTTTTCAAAAAGAATCAAATCAATAGGAGGGAAAAATGGAAAAGATATATATATATAAAATATTCGAAAGATTCTGGCACTGGTCACAAGCCTTAATAATTGGGTTCCTTGGACTTACAGGCTTTGAAATACATGGGTCATATGAATTGTTTGGATTCGAAAATGCTGTAAACTGGCACACTATGGCTGCGTGGGCATTTCTTATTTTAATAGTTTTTGCTATCTTTTGGCATGCCACTTCAGGGGAATGGAGACAATACATCCCAACCACAAAATTGTTAAAAGAACAATTTATGTACTATATTGGTGGTATCTTCCAGAATGCTCCTCACCCTACAAACAAAACAGTTTATAATAAATTTAATCCGCTGCAAAGAATGATCTATCTCGGATTAAAAATTTTAGTAATCCCCATAATGGTTTTAACAGGTTTTCTCTATTTATATTTCCATTATCCAAAATTTGGGATTGAACTGGAAGGATTAGAAACTGTTGCCCTGATTCACACGTTTGGTGCATACATCCTTCTGGCCTTTATAATTGCACACGTATATCTTACCACTGTTACAGGTGTTAAGGCACTTTCAAGTATAAAAGCTATGATCACCGGTTGGGAAGAGATGGAAGATGAGGAGATAAAAATCGTGATTGAAGAGGAGATGGAAGTAGCGCTAAGGGATATTAAAGATAAATTTAAAGCCGGTGACGAAAAGAGCCATGTTCTTGATGAAGCGCTTGAAGATGTTGAGGGAAAACTTGGTGTTAAAAGAGAAACCTATTTTAGGGATGCCATAACCAATAGCTCTGCAGGATATTTCTGCATTGGTGACGACGGGCTATATAAGGAAGCGAATGACGCCTGGTTGAATTTGTACAAGTACGATTCAAGAGATGAAATAATAGGTGAGCACTACAAGCTGAGCCGCACAGATGAAGACTTTAAAGAACTTGAGGCAACCGTTGCAAAAGTTTTAGAAGGCGAAACCATAAACCATGGAGAAGTTAAACGAATTTGCAAGGATGGCTCAGAAGGTTACCATACTCTCACACTTTCACCTGTTTATGTGGATGGCGAAATTCATTGCTTTGAAGGTTTCATTATAGATACAACTGACAGACGACTTGCCGAAAGAGAGCTTCTGAAAAAGAAAATCAGACTGGAAGAGAGAAATATAAACAAAGAAACTAAATAATAATAAAAACTTTTATCATGAAAATTATCAAATCATATTTAGGGTTATTCGTATTACTTCTTGTCATTTCATTGATGAGTTGTAACAAAACAGAAATCTATACTGATGTTGACGAAAAGGTTAGCGCAGTATCAAATGGAATTGTGTTTATTTCAGCTGAGGAATTAAATGCCAAAATT
>JAOZLR010000090.1 GCA_029934735.1 Bacteroidales bacterium | reverse complement strand
ATTTTTCTTCCGGGCCATTTTTCGGTCTGCCAAGATGTGACATCAAAATGGCTGCCCCGCCACCCGATAATATTTTTTTTGTTGTTGGTATTGCAGCATCAATCCTTGTGGGATCAGTTATCTCAAACTTATCATTCAAAGGTACGTTAAAATCAACCCTGATAAGCACCTTCCTGTTACTAAAATTAAAAGTATCTATATTTTTCATCTTTATATTTTAAAATTTGCTTTCGTTAAAATGATGTTTCAAAAATAGATAAAAAAGATACTTCAATTGTCAATATTTTTTATATTTAGTATTCGTATAAGATATTTATAGTACTTTTATCATTTTTATAACAATTTAAACTTTTAAAACAATGACAGAACAAGAATTTCTCCCTAAAAAACTTATCCCAATTGCTGTGTTGGTAGTTGCAATTATTATCCTTTTAATTTCGTGGAACAGCATTACTGTAACAGTCGAAGCCGGTCATGGTGGTGTACTTTTCAAGCGCTTCGGCGGTGGAATTGAATTGGACAAAACCTATGGCGAAGGATTCCACGTTATCGCACCCTGGAATAAAATGTATATTTACGAAGTAAGACAGCAGGAAATAGGAGAAGACATGAATGTATTGGCAAGTAATGGTTTGGAAATACAGGTGGACGTTTCAACATGGTACGAACCTGAATTCAGCAAACTTGGCTATCTTCATGCTGAAATAGGAACAAGCTATCTTCAGCGCATAATAATTCCCAGTTTACGTTCGGCTGCCCGCAGTGTTGTTGGCAGATACACGCCAGAACAAATCTATTCAACAAAGCGTGATATTATTCAGGATGAAATTTTTGAAGAAACAAAAGCACTACTTGAAAAAAAATATGTGCAAGTGAATCAGGTTCTGATACGTTCAATTAAACTTCCTACGACTCTTAAGCAGGCTATTGAGGGCAAACTGAAACAAGAGCAACTGTCGCTGGAGTACAAATTTAAAATAGAAAAGGCCATACAGGAAGCCGAACGCCAGAAAATTGAAGCCGAAGGAAAAGCAACTGCAAACAGAATAATCAGCGCCAGTTTAACTGCCAACATTTTACGAGAAAAGGGAATTGAAGCTACATTAAAGCTTTCAGAATCGACTAACAGTAAGGTTGTAATTATTGGTAATTCAAAAGATGGTTTGCCGATAATACTTGGGGATACAAAATAAGTCTTACATAGGTGCTCTCAACCTGAAAGGATTTGCAAACAGGCAATTTTCACTGAAGTGATTTTAATTCCTCTCCATAATCATATTGCAGATCTTCGTGGAGGGAGCTTATGACTTTTTTAATTTTTTGAATTTGCCGAATATTGATATTATTGAGAGCAATACTCTTATTCAATGGAATACCCGAATCTTTCAGGCATCTGCAAAAATGCAATAACAATTCAACTTCGGTCTGTTTACGACCTGAATACCGGATAAATTTATTTGTAGTCCTTACTATTTTACGAATACTCTTTTTAGCAAAATAAATATTGCTTTTGTTGACCTCTTCAAACTGCCGTTCTATTTCATTTTTAATGGACTCAATATAAGATTGTTCGTCTTGTGCTTCAAAAAGGAGGTAGGTGAGCAATTCCTTATTTTCTTTTTTAAAACGTGCCAACCTTAAACTGATCTCCAATAGTTCATTTGAAGAGCGGGTGTTAAGTTCCTGTTTAAGTTGAGTGATGTATGCAGCTTTCATATTTTATCCAATTTGCTTTCCAATTCCAGTAAACTATCTGTTTTTGGAATGACACTCCAAAAATACTAAAAATCAAATTTGAAATTCAAAGTTATAAATATTATAATATTTGTATGTTTGCAGTTTGCAAAATAATATATTAAAATATGAAAAAAACTGTATTTTTACTAAGCGGATTATTAATTAGTATACTATTACTATCCGGATGTCACGACACAACGAAAAAGGAAGATAATAAGATAACGGTTCGTCAACCTGTTGATACTGTTGGTTTTGCACAATATGACTGGCAAATGGACAGCGTTATAGCACGAATTGAACGTGAGCAGGGGAAAATATTGAATGATAAATTATCATATTCAAACATTGATAGTTTGGGATGGAAAGTTGCCATTTCACCACACGACGATTATTCCTATGTGGGATATCTGTATCCTGCTGTTTTAAAGAACATAAAAGCAAAAACGATAATTATTTTCGGTGTGGCCCATAAAGCAAAAAGATTTAATCTTGAAGATCAGATTATTTTTGATAGCTATAATTTTTGGAAAGAGCCTTATGGAAATGTTAAGGTTTCAGGTATTCGCGATGAAATTATTAAACAACTTCCAAAAGATATATATCAGGTTAATGATTCGATGCAGTCAATTGAACATTCGGTTGAGGCCATTATCCCTTTCCTTCAGTATTACAACAAAGATGTTGAGATAGTTTCCATTCTTGTTCCATATATGTCGTTTAAAACAATGAATAAGATTGCCGAGCCGCTGGCAAAAGCAATTAATAAAGTTGTGAAAAAGAGAAACTGGCAATGGGGAGAAGATTATGCCATTGTAATCTCGACCGATGCGGTACATTACGGAAACGAAGAGTGGGGCGGCGAAAACTATGCTTTTTTCGGGACAGGCTGTAAAGCTAATGAAAATGCCAAAGCACATGATTATGAAATTATGAAGACTATTTCCGGCAATCTTTTACCCGAAGGAGTTAAGAAATTCACGCAGGAAACCCTGGATGATAATGATTTCAGAAAGTACAAATGGACCTGGTGTGGTAGATATTCAGTTCCACTTGGTTTGCTAACTGCATATAATCTTAATAAACAGGAAAGTGAAGAGCCTTTATATGGTATGGCCATAGGTTATGCAAGCAGTATTGATCATTCACTTATTGAAGTTGAGAATATTGGTATGGGAGTTACTGCCCCGGCATACGATCATCATTGGGTAGGTTACGCAGCAATTGGATATAAGTAAGGAGGAGGTTTTGAAACATAATTCGGGAATAATAATATTTAATTTTACTTCTAAATTTAAAACTATGAAAAAGATTTCTTTATTTTTTATTCTCTTTTCGTTTCTATTTAATGTTAACTCACAGGAATGGAATTGGAAAGTAGGTAATGGAGGGAACAACGGTAGAAATAGTCAGGCAAACTGCGTTGTAGGGCCTGGGCCTGATGCCAACATTTTGTGGGATTATTGTACTGTAAGTTCATTGTGGCCACATCAATTACATACTTATAACGAAATACTGGTTGCTGACAGAACTTTTAATTTAAGCAATACTCTTCATGGGACTTCTATTGTAGCTTATAATTTAATTGACGGAACTGAACTCTGGACAAAAGATTTACCGGTTGATTTTGAAGATACAGACTGGAGAAATAGAGTTTGTGGAATTTCAGAAACCCTGGTTTTTACAACAAGGTCTGGAAATACTAATGCATCATATCTATATGCTTTGGATATTGAAAACGGAGAAATAGTTTGGCAATCTGAAACCCTCGTTGATATGAGTTCTTCAGAAGGTGTTATTTATGCTGACAATGGAGATTTATTAGTAGGTAATTTTTATAATGTAACCAGGATAAATGTGTCTGACGGTACTACTGTCTGGCAAACTTCCAGAAGCAGCCCAACATCCGGCGGGAGCGAACTGGCACGATACAATGACCATGTTTATGGTTGGGCAGCAAGTGGTGATGGCCCTAAAATTTCTGTTTTTGATGTAAATACAGGTGCTTTTCTATACGATAGCCGTGGTATTGGTGGGGGTTTTATTCAACAGATTGGGCCTCTGGCCGGACCCCAGGGAATAGTTTATGCTCCTCGTGCCCAAAATAATGCAATTTCTGATACCCTGGTTGCTTTTTTAGATACGGGTACTGAATTAGAACAAGTATGGCAACTTGAAATGGGATGGGTTCCATATGCAACTCATGGCGTAGGTCCGGATAGCTCATTTTATATGTATTCTCGTGAGTTCCAAATTTTGAGAATAAAAGAAAGTAAAGGCATAATATCCTCCAAAGACATTAATTATGTTGCCAATCAAAAATATATAGATGTCAATATAAATAATTTTAAAGGTAGCGTTTGTAAAAATGAACCTGGATATGTAAAAATCAATTACTTTAAAAATACTGAATACAACCCTGTCCCGGTTGATACATCTATATACATTGGAGATCCAAATGCTGTTTTTAATGACCCGAGGATGGCAATTGATGCTGAGGGCAATATTTTCTTATCCAATGGTTATAATGATGTTTATTGCTTCGATTATGAACTAAATCTAATATGGACAGAAAGTATTACAGATGTTGGCGGTCCTGCCTTGGCTAAAGATGGTCATCTTGCTTTTCCGGCAGAAGGAAACGTAATTAAAGTGTATGAAGGGATGGGAAATATTTGTCCAACCACATATGCTGTTACTTTTTATGTACATAATCAATTTAATACTCCGCTTATGGGTGCTGATGTTAATATTGGAACCCAATCACTGGATACAGATGAAAATGGTGAAGCAATATTCTATATTGAAGAAGGAATAATAACATATATGGTAACGTATCTGGATGAATCAATATCTGGAACTTACATTGTTACAACGGAGCCAAATCAAATTGTTGATGTCGAATTTAATCTTACTTCAGTAACTGATAATAATTCGGTTAAACCCCAAATATTTCCAAATCCGGCAAGTACAGAGATTACTGTAATTCTGAATAATGAGTTTTTACTGATTATAAGAGATATAAATGGAAAAATTGTGCATAAGGAGGAATTAAAAAAACATCAAAATATAATTGATTTATCAAAGTTAAAACAAGGTGTTTATTTGCTGAATTTGAAAAATTACGAAAAAGAAGTTCAAACAAAAGTAATTAAGCTCTAACCTGATTAATTCATATTAAAGATGATATCTAATCCGAATGTGGACGCTCTAAACATAATGAGTAGGTTTGTTATGATAAGAGGTCTATTCTTGACAATTAGTGCAATTCATTGAGTATAAATAAAAATGTAACATCTTTGGGTTCAACTACAATATAATTACTAATTACAACCAAATTATCATTAATATGAACGGACAACCTGAACTATACAAAACCCTGGAAGAGCTCAATATCAGCTTTGAATATTATGAGCACCCGCCTGCCCCGACAATTGAAGAGGCAAAAAAATACTGGGTTGATCTGAAGGCAACTCACTGCAAAAATATCTTTTTCAGAAACCATAAAGGCAATCGTCACTATCTTGTCATCCTTGAGCATACACAGGCCCTTAATATTCACGATCTTGAAAAAAGGCTAAAACAGGGAAAGCTCTCCTTTGCATCCGAAAAGAGAATGGTGAAATACCTTGGTTTAAAACCAGGCTCAGTCTCTCCCTTTGGACTAATAAATGATAAAGAAAAGCATGTTTACATTTTTCTCGATAAAAATCTTCGCAACTCAGATAAAATCAGCTTTCACCCAAATATCAATACGGCCTCACTAATAATTAATTTTAAGGATTTTGAACGGTTTCTTGAATTGAGCGGGAATAGTTATGAATTTTTGGAATTGTATTGATAAAATAAATAAATTTGCTGGATTAGGCCTCGGAGGTTTGGTGATAGGTGAAATTTCATGTTTTGTCATAAAGAAAAATTAAACCGGATAGACTCAAACATAGACCTCACAGGTCTTGAAGACCTATGAGGTCTATGTTAAATTAAAAAAAATTCATCATGGCCTGGATTATCTTCTGGATTGTAGTTTACCTCATTTTGATTCTTGTTTTATCTCTGCGGCATGTTAAAACCACCGACATGGAGAGCTATCTTGTTAACAACCGGAAGACAAAAACTTTTCCGCTTGTAGCAACCACCCTAGCCACTTTTGTTGGTGGAGGTACTTCTATGGGATTAATGGCCATGGGTTATGAATCAGGTCTGGCAGCTGTTGGTATTGGAGTTGCCTATGTGATTGGATTCTTCATATTGTCGCGTTTTGCTGCCAAAATGAATGAAACCGGACGCAGGGAAACTCTTTATTCCTTTCCGCAATATTTGAATAACAGGTATACTAATCCTGATGATCCAAAATTTGCCCGCCTATTTTCCTCAGCAGTTAGCGGAACCAATATCTTTATTTTCTTCTTTTTGCTGTCGGCCCAGTTTGTGGGAATGGCAGCCTTGCTGAAATTTGCTTTTACCATTGATTATATTCCGGCAGCTATAATCTCATGCCTTGTCGTTATAGGCTATACTGCAATTGCCGGTATGTCGGGAGTTATAATTACGGATATGATACAATTTATCATCATTATTTTTATGATTATAGCCATTTTTATTCCCGGGATATATGAGGACACAGAAGGATTAACCCGACTTACAGAATTGCCGGAGAATATGCTGAATGGCACTTTTTATGGTTGGGCATTTTTAATTGCGCTACCGCTGTTCCTTTCCCCTTCGGTTTTAATCCGTATGGATCTTTGGCAGCGAATACTTGCCGCTAAAGATGGAAAAACAGCAAAACGGGTAAGTATTATTTCCGGACTTGGGATGCTGCCTTTCTATATTATTTTTCCCCTTGTAGGGATGACATTACGAATAGTTCTTGGTGATACCATTGAAGCAAATGATGTTACTTATCTATTTCTTGAAAGGCATAGCGATATTGGTTTACATTTTCTGAATGCAATTGATGTTACAAATGTATTTATGAAACAGCACATTGCAGAGTTTATTCTTGGTTTTGTTGTTGTCGGTTTAATGTCGGCTTTAATGTCGTCCGGTGATAGCTTTCTCAACCTGGTGTCAATTTCAGCGGTAAGGGATTTTGCCGGATGGCGCAAAAAGGCTTCTCTCACTGATAAAAAGCACGTTTACAAACAGATAAGAATTGCTACCATTATTTTTGGCCTGGTTGCCCTTGCAATGGCATTGGCCCTTCCCAAAATTGTTGATCTGATGGTAGTGGGTATAGCAACTATTGTGATTTTTGTACCCATAACTCTCTTTGCCCTTATTAAGGATGATGTTTATAAATATCGAATGGCAGCAATTTATAGTATCATTTCCGGTTTTGTGGTCAACCTGATTTTCTTTGCCTGGGGAACACTCGCTCCAGAGCAGTTTCAGGCTAAGTCGTCATTTATCCCGGCCTTTATTGTGGCGAGTTTGGTCCTGCTTGTGGGGGTAGGATTTTGGAAAACAACTACCCAAAATGGATTGGATGGTGAAGGGTAAGATATTTTGATGTTTTTAAATTTCAATTGTTTTAGTTGTTTTTTTCAAGTGCTGTATTCCATTAAACTCACCACCAGTTCCTGGATAGACAAAGAGGCAGAAAAAAACAAAAAGAACTATTCTGCGATTATAATCTACAAATTATTATAATTTTTTGTGGATTATAATCGCAGAATTTATACATTTGCAAATGTTAAAAAAATATTCTTTAAATATTATGTTATGATCAAAAGGTATTTGCTAAATAAAATTGAAGGACTTCTATTCCAAAATAAATCTATAATCATTTTTGGTCCAAGGCAAGTGGGGAAAACAACTTTGCTTAATTTGCTCTCAAATAAGCTTGAGAAAAAAACTCTATATTTGAACTGCGATGAGCCGGATGTAAGGAAAGGATTGACAGAAAAAACATCAATAGAACTCAAACAATTAATTGGTGATAATAAAATTGTTATGATTGATGAGGCACAGAGGGTTAAAAATATTGGACTGACATTAAAATTAATAATTGACCAGATAAGAGATGTACAGCTAATTGCCACAGGTTCATCTGCTTTTGAACTTGCAAATAAAATTAACGAGCCACTAACAGGACGAAAATTTGAGTTTTTACTATTACCATTCTCTATTCAGGAGCTGATTGCACATTCAGGTGTTTTTGAAGAAAAGCGATTGATTAAACATAGGCTTATTTACGGTTTGTATCCTGATGTCGTAAATCAAAATGGTAACGAAAATATTATCTTGAATAACTTGGTTGATAGTTATCTGTTTAAAGATATTTTTTCTTTTCAGGATATACGAAAACCTGATATTATTGAAAAACTTCTTGAGGCACTTGCTTTGCAAATTTGTTCAGAGGTCTCCATTAATGAATTGTCCCAAATGTTGCAGGTTGACAGACTGACTATTAAAAGATATATTGAATTGCTAGAAAAAACATTCATTATTTTCCGATTGCCTTCCTTGAGCCGAAATGTAAGAAATGAGATAAGAAAAAATAAAAAGATATATTTTTATGATAATGGAGTCAGAAATGCAATAATTTCAAATTTCACAAATTTTGATTTACGGACAGACAAGGGTATGCTTTGGGAAAACTTTCTTGTAAGTGAACGGATTAAGTATTTAAATTACAACCTGTTTTACAGGAAGAAATTCTTTTGGAGAACACAGCAGCAACAAGAAGTCGATTATGTTGAAGAATATGATGGTAATATGTTTGCTTATGAATTTAAGTTGAACCAAAAAAAAACCGCAAAATTTCCAAAGACCTTTTTGAATGCTTATCCCGGAATCCAAACAAAAACTATTACTTTTGATAATTATCTGGAATTTTTAACTGAATGATCTTCTTATGCCCTTATTAGAGATGGTGTTTATCAATACCACAGGATTGCAATTTACAGCATTATTTCCGGTTTTGTTGTCAACCTGTTTTTCTTTGTTTGGGGAACACTCGCTCCAGAGCAGTTTCAGGCTAAGTCGTCATTTATCCCGGCCTTTATTGTGGCTAGTTTGGTCCTGCTTGTGGGGATAAGAAAGAAAAAAACTAACTTTGAACACAAATAAAAAACTATGTCAGTACAAAACGAAAATTATGTCCAATTCCTTGGTGCAGCCGGGACTGTTACAGGATCAAAATATTTTTTTTCCATTGATGGGTACCATTTTCTTATTGATTGTGGTCTGTTTCAGGGCTTGAAAGAGT
>JAOZLR010000089.1:6232-8955 GCA_029934735.1 Bacteroidales bacterium | reverse complement strand
TTTTTGTGTTTTCTAAAGGGGTTACCCTAATCCATTGGGCTGAATAACCATCAGGAAAAATAGAATACTAATAACTACAAAAACAGAAATGATACAAAATATAGTAATAGTACGCCAAAGACACTTATTCCTCTTTAACATCCTTCATCGAAAGCTGAATTCTTTTTCTGACGACATCAATATCAGTAACCATCACTTTAACTTTCTGGTTGAGCGTAACTATCTCTGCAGGGTCGCTTATAAATCTATCTGCCATTTTGCTAATGTGTACCAGCCCGTCCTGGTGAACGCCAATATCAACAAATGCACCGAAGGCAGTAATATTTGTAACAATTCCGGGCAAAATCATTCCTTTCTCAAGGTCACCAATTGACTGGATTCCTTTTTCAAATTCAAAGAAGCCTAATTTTTCACGCGGATCACGTCCCGGTTTTGCAAGTTCTCCCATAATATCCTGAAGAGTAGGTAACCCGATATTCTCTGTTACAAACTCTTCAAGTTTAATTTTTTTCCTCAACTCTTCCTTTGTTATCAGTTCCTCAACATTACAATCCAGGCTTTTGGCCATTTTCTCAACTACATAGTAGCTTTCGGGGTGGACTGCACTTTTATCAAGAGGGTTTGCTGAGTTTCTTATTCTTAGGAACCCTGCAGCCTGTTCAAATGCCTTTCCTCCCAGACGCGGGATTTTTTTTAGTTCTTCTCTTGAGGTGAATGCTCCAATATTATCCCTGTATTCCACAATGCTTTTTGCCAAAGATGGCCCTATACCTGAAATATGTTTCAAAAGCTCCTTGCTCGCTGTGTTTATCTCCACACCAACCGAATTAACTGAGCTGATAACAGTATCGTCGAGACTTTTTGCAAGAGCTGTTTGATTAACATCGTGCTGATATTGTCCGACACCAATTGATTTCGGATCTATTTTAACCAGCTCTGCAAGAGGGTCCATCAGCCGTCTGCCAATAGATACAGATCCTCTCACCGTGACGTCGTATTCGGGAAACTCCTCACGTGCCACCGAAGATGCCGAATAGACAGATGCGCCACTTTCGTTAACCATCACAGCAACAATATCTTTTTCGAAACGCATCCTGCGAATCATATTTTCAGTTTCACGGCCTGCGGTTCCATTTCCGATCGCAATTGCCTCAATATGATAAATATTCACAAGCTGGTGTATTTTGTTTATAGCCTTTTTTACCTCATTTTGGGGCGGGTGGGGGTAGATGGTTTCGTTGTGAAGCAATTTTCCCTGTTTGTCAAGGCAAACAACTTTGCATCCTGAACGGAATCCGGGGTCTATTGCCAATATGTTTTTTTCGCCAAGGGGAGCAGCCATAAGTAGTTGCCTCACATTATCGGCAAACACATTTATTGCATACTCATCAGCCTTTTCTTTTGCCAGCGCCCTTATCTCTGTTTCCATTGAGGGATGAAGCAGACGTTTGTAGCTGTCTGTTAGTGCATCATAAATCTGATCACCCGATTCATTGTCGGCCCTGATAAATTGCCGCTCAAGAATGTCGAATGCCTCATCAGCCGGAGGCCCTATCTTCAGCTTGAGGAATCCCTCTTTTTCACCTCTTAACATTGCAAGTATCCGGTGTGAGGGAGAACGCATTATAGGCTCTTTCCATTCAAAATAATTTTCATATTTTTTCCCTTCATCCTCCTTGTTTTTTGCCACTTTCGACTCTATCGCAGCCTTGCGGATAAACAGTTTCCTTATTTTTGAGCGCACATAATTATTCTCGTTTATCCATTCGGCAATGATATCACGTGCTCCTGCAAGAGCGTCCCCGGCAGACTCAACACCTTTTTCAGTGTCAATAAATCGTTGGGCTTTTGATTCAATATCGTCATATTTCTGCGACATTATTATTTTGGCGAGTGGCTCAAGTCCCTTTGCTTTTGCAATTGTAGCCCGTGTTTTTCGTTTTGGCTTGTAGGGAAGGTACAGGTCTTCGAGTTCCGACATTGTTTCGGCTTCGCGTATCTGTTTTTCGAGTTCGGGAGTGAGCTTTTCCTGCTCTTCAATGGTGTTCAGGATTGTTTCACGACGGCTGTCAAGCTCTTTCAGTTGTTCAATCCTATCGCGGATTTTCATTATTTGTAGTTCGTCAAGGCTTCCGGTTGCCTCTTTCCGGTAGCGTGCAACAAAAGGTATTGTAGCACCGTTTTTCAACAGATCAACAGTATTTTGCACCTGCCATTGCTCTACTTTGATCTCTTTTGATATTTTAGTAATATATTGTTCAGCCATTTTAATCCTTGTAATTGAATGAGAATCCAATTGCAAAATAGGTCCTCCATACCGGATCATTTGCATTACCTGCTAACCCAAGACTTATTGGGCCAAGAGGACTTTTATAAGTTAATTTTACTCCATAACCAAGGACTGAGTTTTCATCAATCATTGTGTCGAAATCGAATCTGTCAAGGTCATTTATAGGAACATAATCATAATGAAGCAAAAAATTTGTACCATATTTCACAAATAGATTTCTGAAAAGAACATTTTGTAGGAATATTCCTGCAATCAGATAATTTTGATCTGATATCTCATCAAAATTCAGTCCCATAAATTCTACATCATCAATTTTAACCAATTGTAAACCACCGATTCTAAACTCATCAAAAATCCCATATTCTACAGTAGAAATGGTTATCCCAGTAGAAACTGATGCTATCATCTGGAACTTATTAGAAAAATGAATAAA
>JAOZLR010000089.1:1304-6132 GCA_029934735.1 Bacteroidales bacterium | reverse complement strand
AATTTTTCAATATTTATTTCATAGGAAAGACCTGCATAAAAACTTTGTTTTAGCGATTGGGTTGTCATTAACCCTGCTGAAAAAACATGCTGTCTTGAAACCTGAATATCATCAACTTTCCCACCGGAATACGAAGGTATTTCCTCATCCATAAAACTGTAGCCTGCGATTCCTGCAAATTTCTCCTTACCTCCGAGATATTTAAGATAGCTCACTCTAGCCTTGGGGTTTTTTGAAATATCACCTTCTATAATAAATCTTGAAGATCTTCCAAATAGCTCACGTATAGTAAGATTAAGCACAATCCCTGCAGAAAAAAGATTGTCGTAGTGAACAGATGCTTTTAATGTTACCGGTTGTTTTTCATTCAGTTTTACATAGAGGATGTATTTGTCTTCATAAGGAACTTTATCTATTTGATACAGAACTTTTTTAAATGAGTTAATTCCAAAAATTTTATTAATACCCGATTCGATTCTTTCGCGCGTGGCTGTGTCTCCCTCTTTTATATCCAGTTTTCCAAGAATTAGTCTGCTATCAGTCAGTTTATTCCCCTGTAAAACAATTTTTGAAATGATTACAGGTTGAACTTCAAAAGGGATACCTTTAATTTCCTTCTTTTTAATATTAATACTCTCAGCCAGTTCCCTGAATTTTTCTCTGTTCTCTTCACCTGCTTTATAGCCTAATTCAAGAATCTCTGCATAATTGCTAAAACTTGCTGTTCCGTAATTTTTAAGGTCTGGTTTTATGTATATGTCACACATCGCTATTTGGCTTTCCACTCTTTTCAGGCTGGCAGTCATTGATATCTGCATCAGAATTCCGGTCATAGTACCCAGTTCTTTGGCATTTATCAATCCTTCATCCGAAACATTAACTCCAATAACGATGTCGGCTCCCATTTCAAAAAGTTCCTCTACCGGAAAGTTATCAACCACACCTCCGTCAACGGCCAGTGTTGTATCAAGGTCGGCTGCTGTAAAAGCCGTTGGAATTGACATGCTTGCCCTGAGGGCTTCAGAAAGAGACCCATCTTTAAAGACAATAGGATCTCCTGTGCTAACATCGGTTGCAATACATCTGAATGGGATGGGAAAATCATCGAAAGATTCATATTTCATCGAAGGCCATGTATAGTTAGCTAAAACTTCACTTAGTGCCTGACCCTCTATCATTCCGGAAGGGAGCGTAAGTTTACCTTTTTTGATGGGAAATTCAACAAGATAGCGGTTATAATACTCTTTTTCCTGAAATGAGATGTAATTAAGCGGAATATTATTTGACAAAACCAAATCCCAATCTATTTGCCTTACAATGGTGTCAAGTTGGTCGGCTGAATATCCTATGGCATATAGCCCACCAATAATACTTCCCATACTTGTGCCAGCAATAAAATCGGGATACAGGCCCTCTTTTTCCATTGCCTTTAAAATACCAATATGGGCTATACCCTTAGCGCCCCCACCACTTAATACAACACCTATTTTAGGGCGGTCATTATTGCCTGCATTTTGCGATCTTAGTGTGAATCCTGATAAAAACAATAATGTGAAAACAAAATAGTATGTCAGATATTTCATAGGATTATATTTTAATGGTTCCCGGCTCATATTGTTTAAAAAATAATGATATTAAAGTTCCCAACCAGATGCAAGGACATCAGCAATATGCAACACCTTTAAAGGCAGCTTCTGTTTTTGTATTATCCCATTCTGATGCATCAGGCATGATGAGTCGGTAGAGATAATATATTCGGCACCTGTTTCGAGAGCATTCTCAACCTTCTGTTCTCCCATAGCTGTTGAAATGGCTTCATGCTTCACTGAAAATGTACCACCAAAACCGCAGCAGACATGGGTGTCCTTCATCTCAATCAGTTTCAGCCCCTTAACATGTTTGAGCAATTCTCTCGGCTCGTTTTTCAATCCGTATTCTCTTAATGCAGCACAAGAATCATGATAAGTCACAGTATGCTCGAAAGTTGCTCCGATATCGGTTACTTTCATCACATTGACCAGAAAATCAGTAAACTCAAAAATATTTTTCTTCACCTGATTGAATTCATTATGTAATGCAGTATTAAAAAACAGCTTTGGATAGTAGTTTCTTACAAAACCCACACAAGATGCCGAAGGGCCAACAATATACCTGTCATTTGGGAAGTCGTGGATGAACTTTTCGCCCATCTCTTTGGCTTCATCCCAGTACCCGCTATTGAAGGCCATCTGTCCGCAACAGGTTTGATTTTCATTATAATGAATATCAAGGCCTAGCTTCTTTAAGATTTTGACCATATTCATTCCCGTCTCAGGGAATATCTGATCTATAAAACATGGTATAAATATATCAACTGTCATTTTTTATTCATCTAAATTGAAAGCAAAAGTATTGAAAAATATCTAATCAATATTGAAAATGCTAAATATATCAGGCTATTGAACAAGATTTTGATAATACTGAATACTTTCACGAATTATATCAATACTGCATTCCTGATTTATTAGGCTTGTCCCAATTGATGAAAGCAATGTTAAATTCATCTGGCTACCTAATTTTTTCTTGTCGTGTTTCATAAAATCCAGTAACATATCAATACTGTCAGATTCAAGTATGTACGGTTCATAACATCTTATTATGTATGCAGCTATTTCTTCAAGCTGAGCCTTTTTAAGACCTGCAACTTTATATGAGATATAGGACTCGCAAATTATTCCGATAGCAACGGCTTCACCATGCAGCAAGCTTTCATCATCATAATAGAGCGAATAGGTTTCAAAAGCGTGTCCCAAAGTATGCCCGAAATTCAAAACTTTCCTGAATCCTGTATCCAATGGATCTTCGGTGATGTAATAATTTTTAACCTCTACAGACCAGTCAATGAGCTCTTTCCAATCTTCAATCTCATCATAACACCTGCTTGAAAGCTCCTGCCAGTAACTCTTATCATATATAAGAGCATGTTTGATGATTTCGGCAAACCCTGACAAGATATACCGTTTTGGCAAAGTGTCAAGAAATTCAGGTATAATAAAGACAACCTGGGGATTAGAAAACAATCCAATCTGATTTTTTAGATTATTGAGGTCAACACCAACCTTTCCACCAATTGATGCATCAACCATAGCCAATAGAGTTGTGGGAATATTCAGATAACGGATTCCTCTTTTAAAGGTCGATGCAGTGAAACCACCCATGTCGGAAATAACTCCACCTCCCAGATTTACCAGGATGGAGTTTCTGTCGGCACCCCTGTTTGAAAGTTCGGCCCACATTTTTTTACAAGTATCAATATTCTTATTTTCTTCACCTGCAGAAATTTCCAACACAGCCACCTTCTGCAAAAGCTGGACATTACTCATCAATACGGGAAGACAATATTTTCTTGACCCTTCATCACACAATATAAAAATTTTGTCTTCTTTAAATTCATATTGAAGCAGATATGACCTGATGGTATTGAACACATCATTTCCGATAAATATCGGATATCCGGCAGAATTGATTATAGTTTGTTCCATCCCGACAAAAATAATTATTATTTTATATATCTGCCTTTTTTATAGTCAAAAGAAAAAAAATAAAAAATATTTTTGTTTAAAAAATTTTCACATCTTTGCCGCTGTGAATCGAATAACAATAGAGCCTCATTTTTTGTTTAATAATTTATTAAAGATACTATGATAACATTTGAAAACACTGAAATAGCTTTTAAAAGCAGATCGGATATAGATTTGCAAAGAGCGTACCTGCTATTCCGTTTAATTGCAAATAATACTCTAGTTAAGATGGGTGGACAGCTTTCGACACTCGCTCTGAAGTTGCATTTGCCAGTTAACTGGGCTGTAAAACCCACAATTTACTCTCATTTTGTTGGTGGCGAGACAATAGACAAATGCAGAAAGAACGTTGAAGCACTTGGAAAATTTAATGTAAAGGCGATACTTGATTATTCAGTTGAGGGAACAGAAACAACAGATGGAATACAAAATGCACTTGACGAAACACTTCGTACAATTGAAAATGCGGCAAAAGAACCGAATGTTCCATTTGCAGTATTTAAACCAACGGCTTTCACAACTGCCAATGTTTTAGAGAAAGTAAGTGCAGGAATGGACTTGAATGCTGAGGAGACTGAAGAAGCTGATAATTTCAGAAAAAGAGTCGGGATTTTATGTAAATCAGCTTTTGAGCATGATGTTCCAATCCTTATTGATGCCGAAGACTCATGGTATCAAAACTTTATTGATGAGGTTGTTTATGATAACATGGCTAAATACAATAAGAAGAAAGTCATTGTTTTTAATACTTACCAGATGTATCGCTGGGATAGGTTGGGTAAACTTGAGGATGCTTATAAAACTGCTCAGGAAAATGGATATTTTCTTGGAGCTAAATTTGTCCGTGGTGCATATATGGAGAAGGAGCGGGAGAGAGCAGAGGAAAAAGGGTACAAAGACCCTATTCAACCCGATAAAGAGAGTACTGACAGGGACTATAATGCTGCATTGAAATTCTGCATTGAACACATTGATGGACTAGTAGTTTTTAACGGAACTCATAATGAATTCAGCTCGCAATATATGGTTGATCTTATGGAGGAGCATGGTTTGGCTAAAGATGATCCGAGATGCTGGTTTTCCCAGCTCTATGGAATGAGTGACCATATTAGTTTTAATCTGGCATTTGCAGGGTTTAATGTTGCCAAATATGTACCTTATGGGCCTGTAAGATCAGTCCTCCCATACCTGCTTCGCAGAACAGAGGAGAACACTTCAATCGCAGGCCAGACAAGTCGTGAACTTAATCTCATAATAAAAGAGAAAGA
>JAOZLR010000089.1:0-1204 GCA_029934735.1 Bacteroidales bacterium | reverse complement strand
TTACCTCTATCATCTCCTCCAGTTATCAATAGCGATATACCAGCTTTTCTTGTGTGACGGAGAGCGGCTGAGTGAGTAATCATTTTCAGTAAATGGATTATCAACCTTGTAAAAATAGAAGATTATGGAGAGCGGGTTGCCGGCTTTTCCATAGATCCATTTCTCCTCATCGTCTTTTCTGTAAACTTCAGTTGGCGGGCCATAAATAATATATATGAGACCTCTGTCAGTCTTCCAGCCCTCTACAAATGATGAAAAAATTTTATTTGAATATTGCACTCTTGAATAATATTTTTTGATCATACTTTTTGCACGTTCCTGTTGATTGGAAGATCGTTCAAGCCAAAAGCTGTCAATGGCTGTTTTGTAATTGACATACGAAAGCAATTTGTCATATTCTTTTGAAGTTGTCAGGTAACGCAAAGGCGCAATGGCAGAAGCAGGGGTTGCAATTTCAGGGAAACCATCATCAAAGTTGAACAATGTCAGTCCAGCGGGTTTGGTAAGATCGGGCTGTATATGATATATTCCCCTGTGAGGCAGTTCCAGCAGGGGAGAGTACCCTTCTACCAGATATGTTGATAAAATACTGTCGGGTTTAAAGGTATAGGTAATATCCTTGACATTTGCAAAAGGTGGCTTCGCAAGAGGGAAAGTCTGATCATAGTATCTGATGTAAAGTTTATGAACAGAGGTGTCGTTATACAAAATATGAAAATACTGACCGGGTAAAATAAAATTGTTGAAAACCGGATAACCATCATTGTCAGTTACCAAAAAATACTGCCTGCTGTTTTTATTGCTTTTACTAAAATCAAGCAAGCGAAATATTTCATTATCTTGAGCGATGTTAAGGTCGGTTACTATTATTTTAAGAACATAATTGCCGGGGAACTGGGCTTTTACTTCAAAGTCAACTATCATTTCTAATTCCTTGCCATAACTGGATGTGTCGGTAACATTAACCGTTGCAGAATCCAATACTACCGAGGATTCGTATGAATCATACAGCTCATAACGCAACTGTATTGTAGCATGGATGACAGAGTTATCCTGATTAGACAAAAACCTGAAATCATCTGGGTTGATACTAACATAAACCTGGGAAATGGAGTCCGATTTATGGTAAATTACAGCCTGGAGAGATGAAAAATTATACTCCTCGTATAATTGAGCAAGATTAGTCTTACTAAGCTTTTTTGCA
>JAOZLR010000088.1 GCA_029934735.1 Bacteroidales bacterium | reverse complement strand
AAGTGACTATGAGGATATAACTATCGTGTATGCATTACTTGACCAGCACGATGACGGTATTTACATCAAAGTTAACAAGGCTTTCCTTGGCGAAGGTGATGCTTTGATAATGGCGCAACAGCCCGATTCATCCAACTATCCGGAAAAACTGATTGTTAAAATTGATGAATATAATGGGAATAATAAAATCCGTACCATTGAATTTGATACAACCACATTATACAATAAGGAAGCGGGTATTTTCTATTATCCCAATCAGCCGATTTATAAGTCAATACCTTTTCAATGGTATAAAATAACATATTATATCAGGCCTGAGGGAGATACCATTGACTATGATACTATATGGCTTAATGAAGAACACAAATACAAATTATCAATACTGTACCCTGACACAAGCAAAAAGATAACTTCGGAGACGTATCTTATTCACGATTTTACCATAACAAAACCGGGTTACAGCAAAATAATTAAGTTTACTAATGATCCGGATGCAACAACAACTATTCGTTGGAACAAACCTACTAGTAACGAGGGTTCGGATCAATTATACAGATATGAATTATCTATGGTTCTAAATTATCAGGAACTTTCTCTTGACCAGGATACAATTCAAAAGAGTTTGACATTTTTTTCAGTTACTCTTACTCCAAATGAGAATCTTGATGAAATATCCTATTATTTTAAGGATCAGAATTTTTTCACCTCCTGCGAAAGCCGAATCCCTTATTCCGACCATCAGCAAGAGGCAAATGTTATTGGCAGATATTCACAAAACATCGAAATAAATGTTGCTGTAGCTAATGAAGATTACACCTTGTATCTTGAAGTTTATGAGCCATCCACCAGTATTGTTCAGGAAAAACCTGTATATACCAATATTAGTAATGGCATAGGGCTGTTTTCAAGCAGGTATAAAAAAATCAAAACTAAAAAACTTCACGCTGAAACTATTGCAGAGATGAATGATCTAGGGCTAAAATTTGTTTACTAGTCAATCAGGTGTGACTGTCTTGTCCTGCTTTATTACCTTCAAGCAGTGTAGGTGCTTATATATTAATTCCAGCCACGACTAACGTTCCAATCTAAATTCAAAAACTCTTTCTGCCTTTTTGTCATTTGTATTTACCCATCTTTCCTTTGGCACAATGATTGAGAATGCAGATGCTACAAAATAAAAACAGATAATAAATTAAAATTAAGAACATAATAAAAACAAAAATATGGGAAAAATAATTGGAATCGACTTAGGTACAACCAACTCTTGCGTTGCAGTAATGGAAGGTAACGAACCTGTAGTTATCCCTAACAGTGAGGGGCACAGAACAACACCTTCTATTGTCGGATTTACTGACAATGGTGAAAGAAAAGTTGGAGATCCTGCCAAAAGGCAGGCAATCACAAATCCTGTTAATACGGTATATTCTATCAAGCGCTTTATGGGCGAAACATTTGACCAGGTAAGTAAAGAGATTAAAAGAGTAACCTATAAGGTTGTTAAAGGTAATAATAACACACCAAGAGTTGTTATTGGTGATCGTCAGTACTCACCCCAGGAAATATCTGCTATGGTTCTTCAAAAAATGAAGAAGACTGCTGAAGATTATCTTGGACAAGAAGTTAGCGAAGCTGTCATTACAGTTCCGGCTTACTTCAGCGACTCACAACGTCAAGCTACCAAAGAGGCGGGTGAAATTGCAGGATTGGATGTAAAAAGAATCATAAATGAGCCTACTGCTGCTGCACTGGCTTACGGACTTGATAAAAATAGTAAAGATGTTAAAGTAGCCGTTTTTGACCTTGGTGGAGGAACATTCGACATATCCATTCTGGAACTTGGTGAGGGTGTTTTCGAAGTAAAATCAACTAACGGTAACACTCACCTTGGTGGTGATGACTTCGACCATGAAATTATTGATTGGCTTGCTGATGAATTCAAAAAAGATGAGGGCATCGACCTTAAAAAGGACCCAATGGCTCTTCAACGTTTGAAAGAGGCTGCTGAAAAAGCTAAAATAGAGTTATCAAGCTCTACGGAAACTGAAATCAACCTGCCATATATTATGCCGGTTGATGGTATTCCAAAACACCTTGTCAGAAAACTGACCAGGGCTAAATTCGAGCAGTTGACACACGACCTTATTGAGGCAACAATTGCTCCTTGTAAAGTTGCTTTGAAAGATTCAGGATTAAAGGCGTCAGAAATAGATGAGGTTATTCTTGTTGGTGGCTCAACACGTATCCCGGCAATTCAGAATGTAGTTAAAGATATCTTCGGAAAAACACCTTCAAAAGGAGTAAATCCTGATGAGGTTGTTGCTATCGGAGCTGCTATTCAGGGTGGAGTTCTTACAGGTGAAGTAAAAGATGTGCTTCTGCTTGACATTACTCCTCTGTCACTTGGCATCGAAACACTTGGTGGCGTTTTGACAAAGCTGATTGAGTCTAATACAACTATCCCGACCAAGAAAACAGAAGTATTCTCTACAGCCTCTGACAACCAGACTTCAGTTGAGATACACGTTCTGCAGGGTGAAAGGCCAATGGCAAATCAAAATAAGAGTATTGGAAGGTTCCACCTTGATGGAATCCCCCCGGCACAACGTGGGATACCTCAAATTGAAGTTGTTTTTGACATAGATGCAAACGGTATTTTGAATGTATCGGCCAAAGATAAGGCAAGTGGCAAGTCACAGCAAATCAGAATTGAAGCCTCTTCAGGACTGACAGATGATGATATTAAAAAGATGAAAGAAGAAGCTACTGCAAATGCTGAAGCTGACAAAAAGCAGAAAGAGGAGATAGATAAACTGAACAGCGCTGATGCTCTGATATTCCAGACAGAAAAACAGATGGGCGAATACGGAGATAAAATTCCGGACGACAAAAAAGCTCCTATCGAGCAGGCTTTGAATGAGCTGAAAGAGGCTCATAAGAATAAAGACATTGCAGCAATCGACAATGCTACGAATACATTGAACACTGCTTGGCAGGCTGCCAGCCAGGAGATGTATAATGCAACTCAAGGTCAGGAACAAGGTGGTGAACAACAGCAACCCGGGGGTGACGGTGAGGCTGCACCTGACTCCTCATCAAATGATGATGAAGTGACTGATGTGGATTTTGAAGAGGTGAAATAAAACCTCTCACGATAATGAAAAGGCTGTCTTAAATCATTAAGACGGCCTTTTTTATTTATCTATATATTCTACGAAAAGCACACAGGTCAGGAGTTCTGGAATTAAAAACAGACACTACTTCTTTTCTATAATTGCTTTCATTGCAAATTCATTCTTTTTGTCATTCAGCTCTATCAAAATCTCTGGTGAAATAAATTCCTCAAACCCATTTTTAGAAAGTGTATCATATAATAACACTGCTCTCAGGATATCATCTATTCTTATGTAATAAACCAACAGTATATTATAAAAAATTAAAACCTCGGTAAAATGGAAAATAGCACGCTCAGGTGCAACTTCCTGAATCGACCATCTGTTTTCCAGTATATCAGGAACTTCTTTTATCCTTCCTTTCTCAATAAGATATTGAACATAAAATATCTTAGAAAGAATAAATTCAGGGAAAGTCTCATACAAGCTAACAATTTGCTTTTTCATTTTTTTAATCTTTCCTGCAATCAAATATAAAGAAGCAAGTCTGGAATAAAGCAAAGGAATATCCGGGTATCTGTCAATAAGTGTTGTTAATTCATTAATGGCAGTCTTAACATCTCCATTTTCAATTATATCAGCAATTTGATCCAACATATTAATCACCAAATCAGATTCAGGAAAATTTTCAACTCCCAAAATTTCAGGAAACCATTCATCAACAATTTCAATATCAAATTTATCTTCCATCTCCCCAATTATATCATCTACTTGCTTTTTGTCAAACTGTTCCAAAAACTTTAAATTCAACAAAAATTCAATTGTCTCTTGTGACAATTTCTTCTTTCCCTTCCCAAAATCCGACCAATCTTTTTCATTCCAATTTCCCATCTCTTCTATATCATCAATAACATTTTCTAATGATTCAAGTGCTTCATCATCATCTGACCAATCTTCATCATAATCTTCATCTAACTCACCAACATCGTCAAGGATATAATTCCCGGGGCCAGCAGTTTTTTCAAGGATTGCAATCTCTTTTTTATAGTCATTATCCGGATTTGTAATTAACATAGGTTTCCCATCCCTGCCAAACTCAATTTCAAGAACTTCAATATTTTCATTATCTTCCTCAAGAATATATTTTGTTAAATTAAAGTCGCGATGAGGCAAGAATCCATAATCCTCTGCAAATTCAATAGCTCCGTAAATTATATTATGAACAAGTACATAGTCATATGGGATTAGATCAAGTTCTTCTGAAACATCATCTTTATATTTCTGATACGATACTTCAGATACATTAAACGAGAAAAATGAATCTTTAACACCAAGGCAATAAATATCAACAAGATAACTGGCAAACGTAATATTTCCATTTGAATGCTTTCGTGCAATAGTAATAGTTGCCAAACCGGTTTCAGTCCAGTCAGGATTTATCAGGCATTCATAAATGGGTAAGCTACGCGCTCTCTGCCTGATATAATTCTCAGGGGATAATGGCATTCTTATAACTTTCCCCTTACTTTTCTTTGCTCTTTTTTTTGACATTTCTAATTTTTTAATTATTCAGCTATTTTCAGAAGTGAAACTCCATGGACAGGTAATTTGACAATTATTGATTTTTCAAAAGGACCTAACTCTTTTTGCCTCCATAAATCTCTGACTTTTACATTATCAGAAATTCCGGCCTTATTAAACAGCAATTTGTAATCTAAAATTGATTCGCCCAGATTAAAGACACCTACTGCTTTTGTACCATCATATAGCTCTTTCACCCAAACCTGAACATCTCCATCAATAAAAACAGGAGTAGCCTGCTTCCCAAGAATATCCTGGTTCACAGCAATAACCTCATCATTAGTAAGCAGATTAAGGGTAAAATCATCAAGACGTTCCAAATCACACCCAATAAGCAGAGGTGCAGATAAAAGCGACCACAGGCTGATGTGAGTGTATTGTTCATTGGGTGTAAGACGTGTGGGGTGCAAATTTGGGCCCCAGCCTACCCATCCTACTACCAGCATATCAGGATCGTTCCAGTGTCCCGGCCCGGCATAAGGAGCATTTTTAACCTGATTAAACCCGATATATTTCAAACTTCCCCAGGTATCTGTGATGTCTCCTGTTGTCCGCCATAGGTTTCCGCCAACTTCGGCACCCCACTCATAAACATTTCCCATTCCGTACTGACACATGCTATATACTATGTCGCGGTCAACTTCTCCGAGAGCATCCCTCATTACAAAATAGGGTTTCTTCAATTCTGGAAGTGAATGGTCTTTGGCAATCTGACCATAAGAGCACCAGTCATATTTCAGATAGTCAACACCCCAGGAGGCAAACGACCACGCATCCTGAATTTCATGCTGATAGCTTGCCGTATATCCACCACAGGTAAGCGGTCCGGGAGAAGTGTATATACCAAATTTCAGTCCGAGAGAGTGAATTGAATCTCCAAGTGATTTCATATCAGGGAATTTCTCATTTGTCCTGATGTTACCATCATCATCTCTTTTTGGCTCAGGAGAATCCCCATTTATCTCCCAGCCGTCATCAATATTAATATAATTCCAGCCGTGATTGGCAAGACCTTTCTCTACAAAAACCTTTGCGGATGCAATAACTTTTTCCTGATCAACACTTAAACCCCAACAGTTCCAGCTATTCCAGCCCATTGGCGGTGTTAACGCAATTTGGTCACCTATAATTATTTTCAAAATACCCGATGTTTTCCCCACAGAGTTTTCAACTGTAATTTTTACATCATATTTCCCCCTGCTGGAAGCTCTCCCTGAAATAATTCCCCTCTTGCTATCAAAAGTCAATCCTTCAGGTAGTTTTGCAACACTAATTTTCAAAGGTTCCTTACCGGTCACAGGAATTTTATGCAAAAATGGTTTGCCCGGCCTCGCCCCTATTATCTCAGGCCCATTGATACGTGGTTTTTCAGAAACTGCCGGAGTAAGGATATATGGCAATATATCAGTATAGACAGTTTCGGATGCAGAGCCTTTCTGCTTGTAAATATATTTTAAAGTTGTTGATTCATTTTGTTCAGGAATTTCAACAAATATTTTGGTTTCAGCTCCTGCCTGGAGGTCGATTTCAATTATGTGGTGATAAAACTCCTTTGTTGTAAAATCATTCTTTGCTGTAACGATAAACATCCCACTCATTTTAACATGATCCGAAATATTTTTAACATTAAATGATTTATATGCTACTCCATTATCAAATGAAAATGTATGATTTCGATGTCCAGATTCAAGATAATCACCAACATCCACCATTCCAACAGCAGGTATCCCCGAATACATCCCACCAAGGCCTCCCCTGTCCCAAACTCTGACAGCAATCAAATTCTCCTTATCCCATAACAATCTCTCATCATCAGCAGAAATAACATATACTCTTTCCTTATACCATGGACTGGGCGGAATATTAAAACTGTCAGGGACAGATAAGCCTGAAGTAAGTGTAATTCCGTTATAGCCCAGAATTTTACCATTCAAAAACACCTCATCATAATCATCAATCTTACCAAGATAAAACTTCAAACTATCCTTTAAAAAAGAATTTTCTTTAACTGATGAAGGCAGCTTGAATTTGACTCTGTACCAGGCAAAATTATCAAGCTCTTTGTAACCCTGATTGTCCCAGTTTTGATTAACATTAATCTGCTTCCAGTCCGAATCATCCAAACCAATAGTTGAATATGAAGGATCATCACCTGTTTTAAACTTCCATACTTCAGGTAATTTGATTTGACTATTTTTCTGATCCTGTGTTCTACAGGAAATTAGCAGCATAACAAACGACAGTGCTAACAAATTAAAGATAAATCTGCCTCTTTTCATAACTGTATTTTAAAGTTGAATTTTCCAATTTCTCCTCTGCGAAACTACCAATATAATAGCAAATTATACATAGAATTACTATTTAGAATTATTACAAATATATCAGCATAACGACCACTTCCTTGATTTTTCCATATCTTTGAAAGAATTACAAAAAAAAATACAATGGATTTATCAACAGAGCAATCACGAAGAAATTTTTTACGAACTCTAGCTATTGGTGCAGGAGGAATGGCTGTTTTGGGCAGCTATGGGTTTATTTTCCAGGAGGAATCAGCAAATGGCGAAATAAAAGCCATAGTTGTGGATTTCACAAAATGTGCAGGATGCCGCACTTGTGAAACGGCCTGCTCTGCCTATAATCACCAGGTTGAAGTTGATGGTCAAATAATGAAAGGCCTGGGTAATCCCGACCTGTCAAACATTAAAGTTTGGCATTATAATCCTGACGTGGATATTCCGGTTACCTGTTTTCTATGTGAAGATGCTCCCTGTATTGAAGCCTGTCCAATTGATCAAGATCCTGTAACCGGAAGAAAAGCTTTGTATCGTGATGAAATCTTCAGTACAATTAAATGTGATCTTGATCGGTGTATCGGTTGCGGAAAATGCTCGAAAGCATGCCACGAAAAGAGTGGTGGTGTAATTTTCCCTAACAAGGACACGGGAAAACCTGAACGAATGTGTACACTCTGCGATGGTGATCCGCAATGCGTGAAATACTGTCCTTATGGTGCGCTGCAATATCTGACCATTACACCGGATATGCCCTTGAGGAACATATCACCGGATAAAATTGCTGAAAAGATGATTGAACAGTATTATCCAGGATATTAAAAGTTCAACAAAAATATGATAATAAAGATTTGAAATTTAACATCTAATTAATAAAGAATAAAACCTATGAAAGGCTACAACGGAATAATACTTGAAATTAATCTTACTTCAGGAACTATTAAAAAGAGCCCCATTTCAGAAGAGGATTTAAAAAAATATATAGGTGGCCGTGGCTTAGGAATGAAGTTACTTTATGATCATTTACCTGAAGGGGGAGTTGATCCTTTATCTCCTGAAAACCCTTTGCTGATAATGCCCGGGCCTTTCAGCGGATTTCCAATACCATCATCTTCGCGGTCGTGTGTGGTTACCAAATCACCAAAGACTTCCCCCCTGAGCAAGAAGTATGAACACAGCTCAACTGTCAGTTATTCTAATATGGGTGGTTTTGTCGGACCCGAAATTAGATTTGCCGGCTATGATGGCCTGCTTATCACCGGAAAAGCAAAAAAGCCGGTTTATATTTTCATTGAAGATGATGTGGTTGAGATCAGGGATGCATCAAGGTACTGGGGAATGGGAACCGACAAGTTTGATAAGTATTTTATTGAAGATCTTCGCGATCGAAGGTTTGAAAGTTTTTACATTGGACCGGCAGGTGAGAATCTGGTTCCTTACGCTTCTGTCATTAATACAGCAGCGCGAGCAGCAGGACGCGGAGGAGTGGGCTGTGTAATGGGATCGAAAAACCTTAAAGCTGTAGCCATAAAAGGAACTGGAATGCCAACAGTAGCCAATCACAAAGATTATCTTGACTTATTGGAAAAAGCGCGAGTCTCTTTTAGCAAAGATACTGATAATCGTAAGTTTTGGAGAGATGAAGGAACTACAGGAGCCTTAAAGTATTCCTCTGACAGGGGTTCACAAGCAGTGAAAAATTATAGCGAAGGTACATTTGAGGGTATCGAAAATTTAGCAACAGAGTCGGCAAGAAAGAAAATCTGGAAACGCGACTTTGCTTGTTTCTCTTGTGCACTCTCCTGCAAAAAAAGCGGATATGCAAAAGGAGCCTACGGGACGATGGTTCATGATGCTCCAGAATATGAAACCGGGACAATGCTCGGTGCCAACCTGCTGATAGATAGCCTGGAAGGCCTGGCAAAACTTATCTTTGTTGCTGATGATTATGGAATGGATATTATCAGTGCCGGAAATAC
>JAOZLR010000449.1 GCA_029934735.1 Bacteroidales bacterium | reverse complement strand
CTGTGTAAGGCCAAACTCTGTAAACCCCAGGATTAAAAGTAAAGGAATAATAATTCTTCTCATCGTTGTAAAATCTGGTTTTTAATTTTTTGCAAAAATATATAAAATATCTTATTTGTAACCGGTACAAATTATTGTAATACGTTTGGTAAATTCGCAAATACATTATACTTTAGCGCAAAAATCTAATCAAATTATTATGAATAAATTCGTTAATTACATTAGTCTTTCTTTTGTGTTGTCTGTTTTTGCATTGACAACAGGCTTTTCACAAAAAATCAGTTATCCCGATAGTTGGGGTAAGGCAGGATTTACACTGGAATCAGGAGAAAACACATCCGTCAGAATTAATTATTCAATAGATAAATTTTCTATTGATGATATTACAATCGGCGATCTGGTTTTAAAAGATATTCACCTACCGGGAATTTTTCTTCCGAACGATGAAGGCGCTCCAAATCTTCCCGGTACAGGTCGTTATATAGCCATTCCTCAGGATGCGTCAATCTCATATACTATTGTTGCATCGCGAACTGAAATTTTCAAGAATATTGATATAGCACCGGCACCACGTATCCCTCTTGATACCGAAACCGGGCCTTTGGAGTACAAAAAGGATAATAAGATATATTCCAAAAACAAACTATATCCTTCGCAACCTGTAATAGTTTCAGGCAATTCAAAAATCCGCGGTGTGGATGTTGTAATGCTTGGAGTTACACCATTTCAGTACAATCCGGTAACCAAAGAGTTGATTGTTTATAGGGATTTAAGGATTGAAATTGAGTTTAATGGTGGAAATGGGCATTTTGGAGAAGACAGACTGCGTAGTCGCTGGTGGGATCCGATTGTAAAAGATGCTGTTTTAAATCCACAGTCATTGCCAGAGATAGATTATAATAAAAAAGGTGCACCTACGGACACACCTGATTACGAATATCTCATTATTTCTCCGAATGATCCTGTTTTCCTTTCATGGGCAGATTCAATTAAGAATTTTAGAACGCTTCAGGGAATAAATACAGGGGTTGTCACAACAACTGATGCTGGAGGTAACACCACAACAGCTATTGAAAATTATATTAACAATGCATATAATACATGGGATGTTCCTCCTGCTGCTGTATTGCTTCTTGGTGATTACGGTACAAGTGGAAGTACGGTTATCTCTCCAATCTACAACAGCTATTGTGTTTCGGATAATATTTATGCCGACGTTGACGGAGACCAGTTACCGGATGTCATTCTTGCAAGAATGACTGCACAAAATGCAACTCATCTTGAAACTATGATCACCAAATTTCTTGATTATGAGCGTACACCTCCTACAAGCTATAATTTCTATGACCATCCGATAACAGCACTCGGATGGCAGACAGATAGATGGTTTCAGATATGTTCGGAAACAGTCGGCGGTTTCTGGAAGAATGAACTTGGAAAGAATCCTGTAAGAATTAATGCGGTTAACAGTGGCAATCCGACCTCTGATCCCTGGTCAACGGCAACAAATACAAGTACGGTTGTGGATTATTTCGGGCCTTCCGGTTTAGGATATATCCCTGCAACACCAGCTGAACTTGGTGGTTTCTCAGGAGGAACGGCTACGGATGTTGTAAATGCCATTAATAGTGGAGCTTTTGTATTGCAACACCGCGATCATGGAGGTGAAACCGGTTGGGGAGAGCCTGCATTTCAATCTTCAAATATCAATAGCCTGACAAATTCTGACCTACCATGGATATTTTCTATCAATTGCCTTACAGGAAAATATAATATCAGTGGTGAGTGCTTTGCTGAAAAATTTCACCGACATACTTCCGGAGGACATAATTCAGGTGCTTTAGGTATAACTGCCGCCTCGGAAGTTTCCTATTCATTTGTGAATGATACTTATGTTTGGGGGTTGTATGATAATTTATGGCCTGATTTTATGCCTGCTTATGGAACTACACCTGCTTCGAGAGGTATATTACCTGCCTTTGGAAATGCTGCCGGAAAGATTTTCCTGCAACAATCAAGTTGGCCTTACAACACCAGTAATAAAGAGGTGACTTATAATCTGTTTCATCACCATGGTGATGCATTTACAGTTTTGTATTCTGAAGTACCACAATATTTAACTGTGAATCACTCTTCTGCATTGTTAAGCGGTTCATCCTCATTTGTAGTAACTGCAAATGCAGGCTCATTTATTTCTCTTACGGTTAATGGTGTAATATTAGGAACTGCTGATGGAACAGGGTCACCTGTTGCAATAACAATTCCCCCACAAAATACAGGAGATGTGATGGTGGTTACTATTACAAAGCAAAATTATTATCGTTATTCAGGCAATGTTGACGTTATTCCACCTTCGGGCCCATATGTATCCTACAATAATCATTCAATCAATGATGCCTCTGGAAATAATAACGGAGAAGCCGATTTCGGAGAGAATATTTTGCTTAATATGACACTTGAAAATATGGGGAGCGCAACTGCCAATAACGTGAATGCAACACTTATCTGTACTGATTCTTATATTACTATTACAGATAACTCTCAGGTTTATGGTTCTATTAATGCAGGATCACAGTCAACTACAAATAATGCTTTTGCTTTTTCTATTGCCGGGGATATCCCTGACCAGTATATATTAGATTTTGAACTTCAGATTACAAGTAATGCAGACGACACCTGGACCTCATATTTTAGTATTACAGTTAATGCACCAGT
>JAOZLR010000448.1 GCA_029934735.1 Bacteroidales bacterium | reverse complement strand
GGAGTTGCTACATTAGGATTTACAGGCATTTGGATTACTTCGGCACCTGTTAAGGGTGCTTGTACTGTTGCTGAAACAGCCACGTTTACTTTCTCTTTTGGAAAGTTTTCATTTTTTTGCGAAAATCCGAGCGTTACAAAGCTCAGGATTAGTGCTGATAGTAAAATCTTCTTCATGATCATTTTTTTTTGTTAGACATAAAATTAATTAATAAGTTCTTTTAAAAATTTTTATATTTTTTAAACAGCTTGCAAAAGTAAATATATTTTTTTCAAAAATCAAGAATAATTAAGTTAAAGGTCAAAAAAAAAAGTTACCGGTACGTTTTTAAACCAGACAGGTTTTTAAAACCCACTATGTTTTACTTTCGGGCATCAGCAATCTTACGTCCTTCATCAAACGCATTAAGATTTAGCTCAATAACTTTTTCACCCTTTGAACCAAATAATTTTTTAATGGCATTTTTTAATTTTCCCTCCGAAATGCCAATAAAAGGTGATGCAGCACCAAGAATAACCATATTGGCTGATTTTTTCGCCCCAAGCACCTTTGCAATCTTCTCTGCATCAATTGCAACGTGGTTTTTATGAGACTCTATCTCTTTCAGAACAGCCTCTATATCAGGATAATCAGTGATATTTACAAAAGGAGTAGTGTTTGTTATCAGCCATCCCTCATTATCAAGCATCGGAACATATCGCAAAGATTCCATTGGTTCTACAGCGATTATCAAATCACATTTCCCTTCCGGGATAAGGTCAGAAGCGATTTCCTTATCTGAAATTCTCAGATCGGAATGGACATCACCACCGCGCTGGCTCATTCCATGAACTTCGGCTTGTTTTATAAATAATCCGGCATCAATTGATGCAAGGCCAATAACATTTGCTATTGTCAGAATTCCCTGACCTCCTACTCCTGCAAGAATTATATCTCTTTTCATTTTTTTAAATTATGCTATTTTGTTAATAATATATTTACAAGATTCCACCCCCTCTCCACTACACAGGCTTGCACACTCCCCCGCCAGCGGGGGATATTTGCGACTCATCTCCCCCGCTGGCGGGGGATTAAGGGGGTGGAGAAATCAAACCTAAACTCCAACTGCTTCTTTCTCCTTAATCTTTTTTATCTCACGTAATCTTTTCGCTGCCGTCACTATACATTCACGTCTTGGAATTACAACTGAAACACCCTTATATTCTATTTCTTCTTTAAAAATTTTCATATTATCCTCGTGGTTTTTAGGTATTGGATTAACAATCCTAATATGTTCCTTTTCAACACCAAGTGC
The DNA here is from genome assembly GCA_029934735.1 of Bacteroidales bacterium. Taxonomy (GTDB): domain Bacteria; phylum Bacteroidota; class Bacteroidia; order Bacteroidales; family JAADJA01; genus JAADJA01. The sequence goes on along the minus strand of JAOZLR010000448.1, from coordinate 1,430 downwards.
TTCGCATATATTTTCCAGCTTACCTGTTGCCTGAGATTTTTGCCCACCGGTCATAGCAATAGTACCGTTGTCAAGGATAAAAACTGTTACGTGAGAGCCGTCATTAACGACATCCAACAGACCTGTCATTCCGGAGTGGGTAAATGTTGAATCCCCAATAACTGCAACCGCCGGGACCAGACCTGAGTCGGCTGCCCCTTTTGCCATAGTTATAGATGCTCCCATGTCCACACAACTGTTTATGGCATCAAATGGTTCAAGTGCACCAAGAGTATAACATCCTATGTCGGCAAAAACCCTACCTCTTGACAATCCTGATAAAGCTTCATTTAATGCACGATATGAAAATATGTGCGGGCATCCTTTGCACAACTGCGGCGGACGAGCAGCCACCAAAGATGGAACTTCTTTCTTATGTGGGACATCCATACCAAGTGCAGATGCCACTCTTCGGGGGTCAAGTTCGCCATCTCTTGGAACGGTACCGTCAAGTCGGCCCTTAATATTTTTACCAAGTCCGAAAAAGCTTTTAATTGCTTCTTCAACAACAGGATAACCATCTTCAAGGACAAGTATTTCATCACACTCATCATATAACTGTTTAAGTTTGTTTTCCGGCAACGGATATTGTCCAATTTTTAAAACAGGATGAGATAGATCACGCTCAGGATAATTCTCCATAAGGTAATTATATGCAAGACCACAGGCAAGTATTCCGAGGCTTTTGTCAGTTCCCTCAAAATAATGATTGAAAGAGGATGATTCAGACTCTTCAATAAAAGCACTCTGGTTACCAAGCAAATATTTATACCTTTTCCGCGCAATAGCAGGTAGAAGGATAAACTGTTTTGGGTCAGAAGGCAAACGCAAAGGATTTTGCTCCTTTTTATCTGATACAACAACTCCTGATCTGGAATGGGCAAGCCTTGTTGTAATTCTCATTAAAACCGGTGTGCTGTATTTTTCTGAAAGATCGAGTCCATATCCTACCATATCATAGGCTTCCTGCTGATTTGAAGGCTCAAGGATGGGGATCAGAGCAAACTTACCATAAAACCTGGAATCCTGTTCGTTTTGCGATGAGTGCATTGAGGGATCATCAGCCGAAACTACAACTAATCCACCGTTTGCGCCCGTTATAGCAGAGTTGATAAATGCATCGGCAGCAACATTAAGTCCGACATGCTTCATAGTTACTATAGATCGCTTTCCAGAATAGGACATACCAATGGCAGATTCCATAGCAGTTTTTTCATTTGAAGCCCAACCTGTTCTGATTACACCTTCCTTGCCTTCCTTAGTGCGCATAATATGTTCCATAATCTCTGTGGAAGGAGTTCCAGGGTAAGCATAAATACCAGAAATCCCTGCATCAACAGCACCCTGAGCTATAGCCTCATCACCCAATAACATTATTTTTTTCATAAACC
>JAOZLR010000447.1 GCA_029934735.1 Bacteroidales bacterium | reverse complement strand
CTATCAATCCTATTCCTGTTTCAAATGAACCAAGTAGTCTGACATCATTTGTCAGCGCAACAAACCTTGATATGCTTGTCAATCTTTTTGCAACTATTTTAATATTTGTTTTTGTATTTACCCGCAAAGGGAGAAAGATAGACAGACTGGAAGGAGCCTTTATGGTATTGATTTATATTGCTTATATGTTTTTCGTTTTGACATAGAAGGTGGTATAATATAAGAGAATTTAACTATTGTAAAACAAATTAAAACAAAGTAATTATGAAAAACATCCTATTTTTAGCATTGTTCTTTTTCATCCTAAATATCAATGCACAAGAGAACATCGATTATCAAAAACCACCACAAGAAATATTAGATCTTGTTGATATACAAGTTGCTCCATCTGTTCTTATAGATGAAGAAAACGAGTATTTGATACTTTTGTCAAGAAATGCTTATAAATCTATTGAGGAACTCTCTCAGGAAGAACTTAGATTGGGTGGATTAAGAATAGATCCTAAAACTAATATTGGTAGCAGGACAACTTATTTCAATAAGATTCAAATTAAAAATATTGAGAAAGAGAATTCAACAGCAACAGATGTAAATGGAATGCCTGAAAATCCCAGAATAACTAACTTCACCTGGTCGCCGGATCAGAAAAAAATGGCATTCACCAATACAACAAATGAAGGTGTTGAGGTCTGGGTTTTAGATTTAGCTTCAACATCAGCAAAAAAACTAACCGATGCCAATGTTAATGCAAATTTGAGAGATGTGATAAACTGGTTTGAAGATGGTAAATCGATATTGGTTAAAATGATTTCTGATGAAAGAAAACCGCTTATCAATACAGAGATTGCCATCCCAACAGGCCCAACCATTTCGATGAATGAAGGGAAGAAAGCCCAGAACAGAACATATCAGGATCTTTTGAAAAATAAAAATGACGAGTTCAATTTTGAACAATTGGCATTGTCAGAAATTTATAAAGTATCACTTGATGGTAGTACTGAGAAATGGTTAGGAAGTGCTATGTACAAAAGCATAAATTTTTCACCTGATGGAGAGTATGTTTTGGTGAGTACAGTAGAAAAACCTTTCTCCTATTTAGTCCCATATAGCCGCTTTCCGTCAAAAACAATTGTTTATACCAAAGATGCAAAAGAGGTAGAAACAGTTCTTGAAGTGCCACTTATTGAAGATTTACCCCAGGGATTTATGGCAACCAGAAAAGGAAGAAGATCTTTTTCCTGGAGAAGTGATATGCCTTCAACTTTGGTTTTTGTTGAAGCACTTGATGAAGGTGATCCGGAAAATGAAGTTGATTTTCGTGATGAAGTTTTTGAACTCACAGCCCCTTTTAATGGAAATCCGGAAAGTATCTTAAAAACCACAAACCGCTTTTCATATATTGAATGGGGAAATGAAAACACAGCCATTGCTTATGATTTTTGGTGGAATACGCGGAATGTAAAAACATACCTGTTTAACCCGTCTGACGCTTCCCAAAAACCAACAATTATCTACGACAGAAACTATCAGGACAGATATAGTGATCCGGGGAGTTTTGTAACAAAGAGAAATGATTTTGGAAGTTCAGTTTTAGTTCTGGAAAAAGATAAGGTATTTTTAATTGGAGATGGATATACTGAGGAAGGTCAATTCCCTTTTGTAGATAAATTAGATTTAAAGACGAAAGAAAAAAAGCGGCTTTATCTATCAGAATATACAGACAAGATAGAGGATATCAGAAAATACAATCCTGAAAAAAATGAGATTTTAGTAAGAATAGAATCTCCAACTGAGTATCCTGATTATTACTTCAAGAGTATAAAGAATGATAAATTAACTCAACTTACGAATTTTGAAAACCCTTTTAAAAGCATACAAAACGTACATAAAGAAGTAATTAAGTATAATCGTGATGATGGGTTGGAGCTGTCGGGTACACTCTATTTACCACTTGGATACGACACAGCAACAAAAGAAAAAATGCCTATGATAATATGGGCCTATCCAACAGAATTTAAAGATAAATCTTCGGCAGGACAAAGCACTCAAAACCCAAATGAATTTACATATCCTTACTATGGTTCAATGATTTACTGGGTTACAAGAGGATATGTTGTGCTGGATGATGCCTCTTTCCCTATTGTTGGAGAAGGAGAAACAGAGCCCAACGATTCTTTCAGGACACAATTGGTGGCAAATGCAAAAGCAGCAATAGATGCGGTTGATTCATTGGGATATATCGATAGAAATAAAGTTGCTGTTGGTGGACATAGTTACGGCGCATTTATGGTTGCTAATCTGCTTTCTCATTCTGATTTATTTGCTGCCGGAATTGCAAGAAGTGGTGCTTATAACAGGACACTAACACCATTTGGATTTCAAAGTGAAGAGCGTAATTATTGGGAAGCTCCTGATATATATAATATGATGTCACCTTTTATGCATGCTGATAAAATGAAACATCCATTATTATTGATTCACGGTGAAGAGGATAATAATTCCGGAACATATCCTATGCAAAGCGAAAGATATTTTAATGCACTTAAAGGATTAGGAGCTAATGTAAGATTGGTTATGCTGCCAAAAGAAAGTCATGGCTACAGAGCAAAAGAGAGTATTCTGCATTTATTATGGGAGCAAGATCAGTGGCTGGAACAACATGTGAAGAATAAAACCAGTATGTAAACAACAAGACACTGAATATGCCCTCAAAATTACCATTTGA
>JAOZLR010000446.1:1288-2736 GCA_029934735.1 Bacteroidales bacterium | reverse complement strand
ATCCACAAATCATGTTTGTTGCAAAAGCTTGTTGCATAAAGTGTTGAATATCCGTCAGGTATTTCAAATTCTGAAATGGCTTGCTCATCGGTTGGATAAAATGTTTTTTCTCCGAGCACATCACCGTTTTCTGCAACTAGTGTGTGTCTGACAATATAATGTACCTCCGACATTCCGTGTTCTGTCTTAATTGTAATTTTTTTACCTTCAACGGTTACCATTGGAAGATGACCGGCTGCTTTTTTTGGCCATCTGCCAGGATTCTCTTCTGAGTAGATAATGTTTTGAGGGAGATTGTCTTTGGTTTCGCTGTTTGCCAACACTCTGCTGCTTGCGACACCTGCTGCAGTGAGCATTGATATTTTAAGAAAGTTTCTTCTGTTCGACATAATTTGTTGGTTTATTTGTTTTAAGAAATCAATTGTCTTTATGGTAGTATTATTTCATCACTCGGGCTGCAATACTTGTATTTATCTTGCGTGGAGAAAACCTTGAAGCAAAAGTCATAATGCTATTTTTTACACCATGAATTGATGTTATCTTTCCTTTATGCATTTCTCTGAAAGTAAACTCAGCAAGCTCTTTGGCTGTTGGTGCACTATTGAAGAGTTTTGAATTGATATTTGCTACATCTGCAAATTCTGTTTGAGTTGCTCCCGGACAAATTGTTGTTACTTTGATATTGAACTTTTTAAGTTCATAAGCTATTGCTTCAGAGAAGTTTAATACGTAAGCCTTTGAGGCAGCATAAGATGCCATCCCGGGAACTGCTTGAAAAGCCGCTGTAGATGCAATATTCACAATATTACCCTGCTGGTTCGACATCATATTTTTTGCAAACAGGCGGGTGAGTTTTGTTAGAGTTATTATGTTTAGAATCAGCATTTTCTCTTCGCTTTCGATATCAATATTGTTCATGTCGCCATAAATCCCGAACCCTGCATTGTTTATCAGAACATTAATATTTCTGCCTGCCACTTCATCATATAGCTTCTCAGCACTATCAAGATTTGCCAGGTCCATTTCGATTATTTCAATAGAAATAGATTGTTCCTTTTTTATCGTCTCTTTGATCTCTTCGAGCCTCTCTTTTCTTCTGGCTACTAACACCAGGTCGTAATTATTTCGGGCAAAAACAAATGCCAGTTCCTTTCCTATTCCACTTGAAGCCCCTGTGATAAGTGCTGTTTTTGTAATTGTTTTCATAATTTCTGTAGTATTTTCTCTTACTATTGCAAACAGCAATTGTCTTTAATTGTTCAGAATTGGATTTTTAAATTATTTAGATTTTTGCATTCAAATATTTTAATTCAGTTTGTATTATGTTCAAAATTTTAAAAAATGTGTTTAGCATTTATTAAAAAGCTTAATTTTGCAGCCCCTAAATACAGTGATGGAGAGTTGCCGGAGTGGTCGAACGGGGCAGTCTCGAAAACTGTTGGCCGGCT
>JAOZLR010000446.1:0-1188 GCA_029934735.1 Bacteroidales bacterium | reverse complement strand
AAATAAAAAAACATGGAGTGAAGCGACTTAGTTTTTTGCTTTGAACCTCCCCCCACTGGGATCAACGAAGTTAATCCCTCTGTATTCCTAAATTGCTATGAAATAGAATTACCGAGCGTGGACGCTCTTGTCATAGTAGTTATTTTTCTATTGATATAGATGGCTTTTAAGCCAGCTTCATTTTCTTATCTCTTATCCGATATAGTCTGCTGTAAAAAGCTTTCCGGTGCGAGTTATTGTGTGCACTTTATCTATTTCTGAATTTGACTAATTTGAAATTTTATAGTTTGTATTTTATTTGGATTCTGCTATTTGTTATTTGGATTTTTCTTTATCCTACCTGCATCTTTCAATGCCTTGTTGATAATCCACTCCAACTGACCGTTAGTACTACGGAATTCATCGGCTGCCCATTTTTCAACAGCCTTCAAAACCTCAGGGTCAATCCTTAAAACAAATGGTTTTTTCTTTGCCATCTCTTATTCCCTTGCTATTTGATAAATCCTTCTGACAGAATTACTACTAATAATTCCTATTTACTACTCATCATTTTATCCATTGCATACTTAATGGCTTCTGCTCTATGTGTTCCGATAAGTATCTTTTCCCCATCTTTTAAATATAACTGCAATCCAATATTTCCCGAAACATTATATGCTATTCCCTTTGAACGGCTTCTTCTTCTGTGTTTTCTGCCTTTAATCCCATAGCCACCATATTCTCTGATTGGACTATATTTTCGCACTTCATATTTTTCAATTATATCCGGTTGATATTTTTTGAATTTACGAATTAAGGGAGGATATTTAAAATACAACCCATTATCCCTGATTTCGGTAATTAGTTTCATTTTGATAAATAGAATCATTATTCCTACCAGTACTGTGAGTGAAAGTAAAAATGTGATTATAAGTCCTGTGTCGGATGTTGGATTGTCGCCCCAGGGCTCGCCGAGGTGCAATTGTTTGTAGAATCCGATACCGAAAACCACAAGCATTATTACTATACCCGGTATCATAATAAGATACATCAGGCTTCCAAATTTCTGCTCCTCTTTGAAATATAATTTTGACATTTTAAAGCGATTTTATATATTCTGTCATTGTTTTAATAAATACAGGACAGGTAGTGTGTTTAAAGCGAATTACATATATTTCAAATCCACATATCTTAATTTCATGCCACATT
>JAOZLR010000445.1 GCA_029934735.1 Bacteroidales bacterium | reverse complement strand
CATTTTATAGTAAGCAATAGCAGTATATTCGCGCAAAACCAAAAGTTCATAATTAAGATAACTCCACATATTATATCTGAAAGAGAGGTTTACATCCTTCATCTCTTTTTTATCATCAAGTTTATCTTCATCAACAGGCTTCTCAAAGGCAGGCATCCCACCGACCTTGGCAAATCCAACTTTTTGAAATGTCTTAACTGTTCTGTACATATGTTCCGGGGTTGTTACAATAAGAACCGACATTTTATCTTTGTCAATATCCGGCCTCTGCCCGATATTAACTGCCTGCGACCGCGTATTAAATCCCAAAGGCTCATACTCAATTCTGGAAAAATCAACTCCTTTTAATAACAACTCCTTTGCCATCAGGTTAAGCTGGCACAAACTATCGATACCATTGTTGTATGGCAGTGCTATGATTATTTTCGCATTTTTGAATTCATTTGCAGCCTCAGCTCCGTAATATGTCCTTATCAGGCCGTCAGGACTTGGCATACCTGCACCACCTGGAATAACTATGATATCAGGACTACTCTCTAATTTTGCATCAACCATCGCCAGATTATGATAGGCATAATAGGGAATGTCAGTAAAACTAAGAAGCAACATTATAAATGCAAAAACACCGGTAATATAGAATATCCATTTGAATAGTTTCAGAAGGGGGCTTTTAATTTTAAGAAATATTGCTCTTACATTCATCTTTTTAAAATAATATTAATAGCGTATTGCCTGTAAAGATGCATGGCCTCCTGGTACGGTGGGATGCACGGCCGCGCATCTCTTCATTCCAGCATTCCCGCCATCAACTCTACCTCTTTAGCTTCTCATTCTCCAAATGTCTTGTGGCATCTCTTTTTGTCTTTTTATCAAGGTTTTTCACCAAAGCTTCGGTAAGGTCAACTCCAGTCTGGTTGGCAAGGCATATCAACACAAACAGAACATCAGCAAATTCGTCAGCCAGGTCAATATCCTTTTCCGATTTTTTAAATGATTGATCTCCGTATTTTCGTGCCATTATTCTTGCTACCTCGCCAACTTCCTCTGTCAGTATTGCCATATTTGTTAATTCGCTGAAATACCTTACTCCGGTAGTGGTTATCCACTGGTCAACCATTTGTTGGGATTCTTTTATTGTCATATTTTATATTTTTATAAGCCTGGAGCTGTTTTTTCTTTAAACAATTGTACAAATATGGGTATTTTTGCTGAATATTATAAAAATCGATGAAAAAAAATCAATCATATATTGCTAAAACTTTTGCCGGTCTGGAAGAAATACTTGCAGAAGAGATAAAAGAGCTTGGGGGGCTAAACATCAAAATCCTGAACAGGGCAGTTATGTTTGAGGGGAATAAGGAGCTTTTGTATAAAACCAACTACCTGTGCCGGACAGCTATTCGTGTGCTTGTTCCAATTGCAATATTCAGGGCACAGAATGAAAATGAACTATATAATGAGGTCTTGAAGATAAAGTGGGAAGACTATATTCATCTTAACGGAACCTTTTCGATAGATGGGATTACCAGCTACTCAAACATAACACACTCAAAATATCTTGCTCTGAAAACAAAAGATGCTATCGCCGATCGATTCAGAGAGAAGTATGGCAGAAGGCCAAATGTTGACACAAAAGATCCTGATGTAAAAATAAATGTCAGGGTTTTTAGGGATGAGTGCACTGTCTCTCTCGACAGCTCTGTTGAATCGTTACACAAGCGCGGATACAGGATTGGTACCGGTCCGGCTCCGCTGAATGAAGTACTTGCAGCCGGAATGATACTACTCAGTGGCTGGGACGGAAACAGTAACTTTGTGGATCCGATGTGCGGATCAGGAACTTTGCCCATCGAAGCTGCTATGTTTGCCCTTAATATTCCTCCTGCACAATTCAGAGAGCTGTTTGGATTTACAAGATGGAAAGATTTTGATAAAGAGTTATGGCAAAAAATCAAGGACGATGCAGAAGCTGCACGAAAAGAGTTTAAGTATAAAATTATCGGTTCCGACCGTTCCGGAAGGATATTGCAGGTTGCCAAAGAAAATGTAGTTTCAGCAGGTCTGGAAGATGAAATTTCATTGAGAGCCAGATATATTGATGATGCTGAGCCACCCGAAGGCGGTGGCACTATGATTACAAATCCGCCTTATGGCGAAAGAATAAAGGTGGAAGATATTAAGAAATTGTACTCCGAAATTGGTGATGCTATGAAAACAAAATTTGAAGGTTACTCCGCCTGGATAATAAGTTCCGATAAGGAGGCCCTGAAATTTATCGGACTAAGGCCATCAAGAAAAATCACTCTGTTTAACGGACCTCTCGAAAGCGGATTCTATAAATTTGATATCTATAAAGGGACCAAAAAGATTCATAAAAGAAAGAGGATTGAAAGGAAGGAATAAAAAATAATGAAAAAAATAGGAATACTGACATCAGGAGGTGATGCTCCGGGAATGAATGCTGCTATCAGAGCAGTCGTAAGGACAGGACTTTATAATAATTTAGAGGTCTTTGGAGTAATGGATGGTTATAACGGACTTATTAATGATGAGTTTGTAAAAATGGAGAGCAGCTCCGTATCGAATATAATCCAGCGTGGAGGCACTATTCTGAGGACAGCCCGTAGTATGGAGTTTATTGAAAAAGATGGAAGAGAGAAAGCTTATGAAAATCTGAAGAAGCATGAAATAGATGCAATGGTGGTAATTGGTGGAAACGGAACTTTTACAGGAGCC
>JAOZLR010000087.1 GCA_029934735.1 Bacteroidales bacterium | reverse complement strand
TGCGAAGTTTATAATAATGAGTTTGATGTCGAATTTAAAGATGATAAATCACCACTAACTCTTGCTGATACCAATGCAAACAAGATTATTGAGTCCTATCTTGAAAAAACAGAGTATCCGATTCTAAGCGAAGAGGGAAGAGATATTCCTTACAGTGAAAGGAAAAAGTGGGAGTATTTCTGGATGGTTGACCCCCTTGACGGAACAAAGGAATTTGTGAAGAGAAATGGTGAATTTACAGTGAATATTGCTCTTATACACAATGATACACCTGTGCTTGGTGTTGTTGTAGCTCCGGTTTTAAGAGACCTCTATTTTGCATCTGAGTTGACCGGGGCTGTTAAAGTTGGTGGTGTTTCTATGGAGAAAGGTGAATTTACAACTGATATGGATAAGCTTCTGAAGTTGGGGAAAATGCTACCAGTTGCAAATAATGGTGATGTTTTCAGGATAATGGGAAGCAAATCGCATATGACTAAAGAAACAGAGAGTTTTATTAAAGAACTTGAGAAAGAGCATAGCAATATTGAAATAATATCAAAAGGCAGCTCACTTAAAATATGTCTGGTTGCCGAAGGCTACGCAGATGTCTATCCTCGTTTTGCTCCAACAATGGAATGGGATACCGCTGCAGGCCATGCAATTGTGAAATATTCCGGTGGCGAGGTTATAAACCGTGAAACAGACAAACCTGTTGTCTATAATAAAGAAAATCTATTGAATCCCTGGTTTCTGGTTACAAAATAGTTATGTATTATAATATTCCAGACGTGGACGCTTGGAGTATTAATAATTTGAAACCAAAATTAGTTATTACGTATTTTTGAAGATTCTCTTCATAGTAGAATCTTTCTCCTGGGCTTTATCGTCTGAGTAATATCCGTAGCCATACCCATAGCCATATCCGTAACCATACCCGTAACCATATCCGGAGCCATATCCGTAGCCATATCCATAACCGTATGAGCTTTTAGTTAGTTTAACATCATTAATCAGGATACTGATATTCTTAAGGTCTCGCTTCTCAAGATCGCCCATAATAGAGCCAAAAACTTTTTTGTTAGTGTAGTTTTGTCGTACAACGAATATATTGGAATCAGCATATTTCATAAGAAGGAATGCATCCGTAACCAAGCCAACAGGAGGAGTATCAAGAATAACATAGTCATATTTCTCCTTTATTTTTTCAAACATCAAATCTGTTTTCTTCGATGCTATAAGTTCAGCAGGATTCGGAGGTACAGGACCCGCCATAATAATATCCAGATTTTCAATTGGGGAATGCTGGATAATATCCTCAAACTCACTTTTATTAATAAGATACGAACTAATACCTTCAATATTTTTCAAACCAAAATCCTTATATATCTTAGGCTTTCTCAAGTCGAAACCTAAAAGAACAGTCTTTTTACCATAAAGCGCAAAGATGGATGCAAGGTTAATTGCTGTAAAAGTCTTACCTGCACTTACCATATCAGAGGTAATAAGTATAGTCTGTTTATCGTCAGTACCCTGACCTAAAAACTGCAGGTTTGTCCTTATTGAACGGAACGATTCAGCAATTGACGATTTCGGAGATTCAGCAACAACTGCCTGAGTGTCTCTGTTACTGTGAATTATATGCCCGATAATAGGATATTTAGTAATATTCTCAACATCTTTTCGCTCAACAATACTATCATTAAAATAATCTTTCCCAAGAATATAAACAACCGGCAAAACAATTCCAAGAATAATTGCAATTACAAAGTTCAGGCTCTTTTTTGGAAAAACAGGGGCTTCTCCTGAATCTCTTGCAATGTCAATAATTTCATTATCCGGCTCATTAGAAGCTTTAGTAATCTGAGCTTCCGAGCGTTTCTCCAATAGATAGTTATACAAATTATCACTAAGTTTAAATTTTCTCTCAATACCAAGCAACTGCCTTTGTGTTGAAGGAAGATTCTTTACTTTGCCCTCAAGTTCATTTAATCTCTCATTTATATCGCCAATTGCAATTTGTGAATTCTTAAGTATATTTTTTAGATTTTCCAGTAAAGTAGCTTCTATCATTTCAATCTTTTGACTCATCATAATAACACCAGGGCTTTTTGAAGTCGAAGAGAGAAGTTTTTCCTGCTTTTCGGAATATGCATTTGTAAGCTCTTTTGTCAGGTCATTTAACAAAGGATCGTCAATACCAAGTGAAGAAGGGATAATAAGAACATCTTCAAGTCCCATATTTTCTTCGATATAATTCTTTAACGTTATGTAATATATATTCTTAAGTTCAAGCATTGCTTTGTCACCCTCAAGGTCTTTCAACTGTTCAAAAACCTGTGTGGCCTGGAAATCAAGATTCATAACCTTTTTGTTGGTTCTGAAATCCTGTAACGACTGCTCTGCATAATTAAGAGAGTCTAAAATGATACCAAGCTGTGAATTAATAAAAGAAACAGTGTTTTCAGCAGCACGATTTTTTTTCTCAAGATTTCTGGAAAGATAAACCTCAGTAAGTTTATTTAAAAAATTAATAGATTTATTAACATTATTACCCTTTAATGTGATTTTAAGAATTGATGATTCCTCTTTTATGGGTTCGATTTCAAACGCCTGAAACTGTTTAGTCAGTTTATCAGGATTATTAAAAATAAAGAAAAAACTTACATCACTATCTGTTTCAGGATTGTAGCTTTCATTTAATAAAACCTTAAAATTATAATTTTTGTCTATTATTCTTTGTCCGAATGAGAATGTACTGTCAATTAAAATATTAACTTCATTTTCTTTTCCAGGATTTTTATAAACCTCATATTCTTTATAATTGTAAAGTTTAATATTTTTACCTTCTGCTTCCAAAGTAAATGATTTATTATTAAGAATCGTAATTTTAAACTTGAGATTTATTGGTTGCAGATGAGCTGAATCAAAAACAAGAACAAAAGGATTGTCTTTATAAAGTTCCTTGGTAATAAAATTCTCCTCCCTGAAATATGCAATATATAGATCTAAATCTCTGACAACTTCATTTACCAATGTGTAGGATTGAAGTTTCCCGATTTCATTTTCCACATTTTGCTGACTATTCATAAAACCAAAACCCATAAGGGATTGCGCATCCATTTCTCCGCCCTTGGTGTCATTTATTAAGACCGTTGTTTTAACCTCATAAATCGGTTTTGTATATTTATTAAATAGGAACGCAATTAACAGAGCTATGAAAATGGTAAGTATAAAGAAATACCAATATCTGTATAACTTAAAAAACAGCGCTTTATAATCAAAAGATTCTTCCTGTTGAAATTCTGTATAATTATTTTCCACGTTTATTTACTTATTTTAAAATTGAAAAAATAACAAGTATTAAAGAAATTGATGAAATAATCAGGGCATAGGGGAACATCTGATATGCAAAATTCTTTCCTTTCAATGGCATTACGTAAACTATATCATCCGGCATCAGGTAGTAGAAATCCGATTCCAGTATATCATCACTTAAAAAGTCAAGATGATGAACTTTTGACCCTTTCTCGGTATGCCTTACAATTACAACGTCATCTCTTTTGGCATAAGTAGTAAAATCGCCGGCCATCCCAAGAACTTCAAAAATATTTATCTTATCCTGATAAATCTTATATTGTCCGGCCTTATTTACTTCTCCGACAACAGTTATATTATAATTCACAAGTTTAACAACTATCATTGTCTTTTTCAGATACTCACCAATGATTTCTGAAACATCAACACTGAATTCTTCAATGGTTTTTCCTTTGGCAAATATCTTACCAATAAAGGGTAATTCAACATATCCTTCATCATCAACAGAATAACTTGTCAGGTAGATTGCCGCATCATAATATATATTTCCAGAAGAGTTAATACCGGGGTTAAAAAAATCATCGGCATCTTGATTTGAACTCATTATTCTAACATAAAGGTTATTCCCGGGTTTAAGATGGTAATCCATCAATGTCCTATCGTTAAGATACTCCTGCTTTGCCGAATCATCTTCTGGAACTTGCATAAGTACCTGTTTTTTAATAGGGACACAGGATGAAAACATCAATACAAGAACACTAATTGCAAGGATTGGCTTTAAAAAAATAGAAATTTGATTTCGCATCTGATTAGTAAATTAATTCAATATGTTACTCATTCTCAAAAACAAGCCGCAAAAGTAATCTATATTTATGAAAATGACGAAAAAAAATTTACACTAATTCAAAAGATTAAAATGGTTATTTTTGCAACCTAAAAGAATAAAAATATGAAAGCATACATATTCCCCGGACAGGGTGCTCAGTTTATTGGTATGGGAAAAGATCTGTTCGATAACTCCCGGACAGGAAAAGAGTTATTTGAGAAAGCCAATGATATCCTTGGTTACAAAATAACTGATATTATGTTTAGCGGTACTGACGAAGAGTTGCGGCAGACTAAAGTAACTCAACCTGCAATTTTTCTACATTCGGTCATTCTTGCTCACGAACTTGGTGATAATTTTCAGCCCGATATGGTTGCAGGACACTCGCTTGGTGAGTTTTCAGCACTCGTGGCTGCCGGTGCGCTCTCTTTTGAGGATGGTTTAACGCTGGTTTATGCACGTGCTATGGCTATGCAGGCCGCCTGTGAAGCTGAACCTTCAACAATGGCAGCTATTATCGGGCTAGAGGATGAGGTTGTTGAGAGTGTTTTGAATAGTATTGATGAAGTAGTTGTTCCTGCAAATTATAATAGTCACGGACAACTCGTAATTTCAGGTTCGATAAAAGGAATTGATATCGCCTGTGAGAAACTGAAAGAGGCTGGTGCAAGAAGAGCACTGCAATTAAAAGTAGGGGGAGCTTTCCACTCTCCTTTGATGGAGCCGGCCAGAGTAGAGCTTGCAAAAGCAATTGAAAATACTCTTTTTAACCCTCCGGTATGTCCTGTATATCAGAATGTAAATGCTAAACCGGAAACCAGTCCTGAAAGAATAAAAGAAAATTTAATTGCCCAATTAACTTCACCTGTAAGATGGACTCAAACGATTGAAAATATGATTGCCGATGGTGCTGATATGTTTATTGAGGTTGGCCCGGGTAATGTTCTCCAGGGATTGGTCAAAAAGGTTAACAGACAGATGGATACAGGGAAGGCGGAGCTTGGTTAATGAATGAGTGCTCAAAGCACAAGAGTTAATAAGGAGAAATTTCAAACATTGATGAACCTATTTATCATTTAGATTTATTTCTGTTTTGGAATTTATTTTACCCAATTGGGTTTTCGTTTTTCGAGGAACGCTGCCATTCCCTCCTGCCCTTCGTCAGCTGCCCTTAATCTTGCTATTATATCGGCTGTATAATCCATTGCATCCGTTATTGTCATTTGGTCGTTTACTAATGTACTTATCATTGCTTTTGTTGCCTCTGCTGCTTTTGGAGCAGAAGTCATAAATTGCTTAATATAATCCTGTAAAACCCTCTCGATTTCGTCATATGAAACCGCCTTGTTGACAAGCCCAAACTTTTCGGCCTCTTTCCCTTTAAACCTTTTGCCTGTCATCATCAGCTCTTTTCCACCAAACTCACCAATGCGCTTTAGAACATAAGGGCCGATTGTGGCAGGAGAGATACCGATTTTTACCTCGCTGAAAGCAAAAGTTGTATCTTGTTCTGCAATAACAATATCGCAGGCAGAGAGTAACCCGTTAGCTCCGCCAAATGCAGCACCGTGAACGACAGCTATTGTTGGATGTGGGCAAAAATAAACTGTTTTGAAAAGGGTGGCAAGTCTTTTCCCGTCTTCGAAATTTTCTTTATATCCGTATTTTGCAATGTCTTTCATATAGTTGAGGTCAGCTCCGGCGCAGAACGATTTTCCTTTGCCCCTTAAAATCACTACTCTTAAATCATCTGTTTTACTTAATCCAGTGAATGCATATGTCAGTTCCTCTATCATAAGGTTATCAAATGCGTTGTGTTTTTCCGGTCGGTTCAACCAGATAGTTGCAATGAAATCTTTCCGGTCTGTTTCTATTGTTTTGTATTTCATATTTATTCTTTATTAAAGACCTAATAGGTTTAAAAAACCTATTAGGTCTTTTTCATTAATTAATCATCCAAATCATTTATATCATCCAACAAGTCCATATTTATTTTCTTTTGTTTGTGCAAATAAATAAAATTATCCATATCCCCGAATAGATTAATCATATTGACCTTATCAATAAAACTTTCAGTACCGTTAACATATTCGGGGTATGATGAAAAAGGATAGTTTTCATAACTAAGGTTTAGTTTATGATGATCAGAGTTCAGGTGAATATACAGAACTATATTTTTAAAGTACTCATCAGTATCAATTATATTTCTTTTTAGATGTTCCTGAAAAAGACTACCTCTACGATCATATTTTTTATTCTCAAAGAAAATCTTTTCATGATTGTTACCTCTGTTAAACAGATGATAAGTAACGCCTGGTTGAAAAGATTCCTGGTTTTTCATTCTTCAATTTAAAACCTAACAGGTCTTGGAGACCTGTTAGGTTTGGTTTACATTCTAAATATTCCGTACTTTGTCTCCGGGAATTTCTTATTCAGTGAAGCTGCAATACCCATTGCTATGATTTTGCGAGTGTCCACAGGATCTATTATTCCGTCGTCCCACAGACGAGCTGTGCTGTAATAGGCTGCTCCTTCCCTTTCGTATTTTTCAAGGATTTCAGTTTTCAGTTTTTCCTTGTCAGTTGGATCCATCTCCTGCCCTCGAGCAGCAAGCTGTTCTTCTTTAACCTGTATCAGAACTCCAGCTGCCTGTTCGCCCCCCATAACTGAAATTTTAGCATTGGGCCACATAAACAGTAATCGTGGATCATAAGCCCTGCCTGCCATAGCATAGTTTCCAGCTCCGAATGAACCACCAAACACAACCGTAAATTTTGGTACATCAGCATTAGCCACAGCGTGAACGAATTTAGCTCCATCGCGTGCAATACCACCGTGTTCATATTGTTTTCCTACAATAAAGCCAGTAATATTCTGCAAAAACAAAATGGGGATATTCCTTGAACTACACAACTCAACAAAATGTGCACCTTTTAAAGCTGATTCTGAAAATAAGACACCGTTGTTACCAATTATTCCAACAGGATAACCCATAATCCTGGCAAAGCCAGTTATCAGAGTAGGAGCATATCTTGCTTTAAACTCCTGAAAACGGCTACCGTCAACCATTCGCGCAATTATCTCTTTTACATCAACAGGCTTGCGCAGGTCAATCGGGGCTATTCCATAAAGTTCTTCTGGATCGTAAAAAGGTTCTTCAACTGGTGTGATATCCAAAGTTTGTTTTTCTTTCGGCTCAATTGTTTCAAGAATATTGCGGCATATCTGAATAGCATGACGATCGTTCTCAGCATAATGATCGGCAACACCAGAAATGGCTGTATGTACATCGGCACCACCGAGTTCTTCAGGTGTAACTACTTCACCTGTTGCAGCTTTCACAAGCGGTGGTCCACCGATAAAGATAGTACCCTGCTTTTTAACTATTATAGTTTCATCACTCATTGCAGGTACATAAGCACCACCAGCAGTACAAGAGCCCATTACAATTGCAATTTGTGGAATATTCATTGCTGAAAGCCTCGCCTGGTTATAGAAAAACCTTCCGAAATTATCACGATCTGCAAAGACTTCAGCCTGCTCCGGGAGGAAGATACCGCCTGAATCAACCATATAGATTGAAGGAAGTCTGTTTTCCATAGCAATTTGCTGTGCCCTGACATGTTTTTTGATAGTTTCCTTAACATAAGTCCCGCCTTTTACCGTCGCATCATTGGCAACTATCATCACCTCTTTCCCGTGAACAACACCAATTCCCGTTACAATTCCTGCTGAAGGAAACTGATTGTTGTAATACCCGTAAGCTGCCAATGGCGATATTTCCAGAAAAGGGGTATTTGGGTCAATGAGCAGGTCAATTCTTTCACGGGCAAGCAACTTGCCTCTTTTTTTGTGGCGGCTGACAGACTTTTCTGAAGCCCCATGCTTCACACTTTCAAGAGTGGCTTTGTACTCTTTTAATATCTTTAAGAATTCATCCCTGTTCTTTTTGAATTCTGCCGAGTTTGTGTCAATTTTGGATTCTATTCTGTACAAAATTTCTAAATTTTATTAATAAATATGTAGTGATAAATGAGGTAATAAAAGTAGTAAAATTTACACA
This sequence comes from Bacteroidales bacterium, assembly GCA_029934735.1. Lineage (GTDB taxonomy): Bacteria > Bacteroidota > Bacteroidia > Bacteroidales > JAADJA01 > JAADJA01. Next base: position 863 of record JAOZLR010000087.1, on the reverse strand, counting down.
AACACAACTTTCTTAAATCAAAAGTTCAGTAATTTTTTCCAAGTAAAGAACGCAAAAAATCTCAACGCCTTGAAAATCAATACGATTACAAGTATTTGACTGACATTATAATTATTTTTAACTTTGCACTTTCAAACTAATAACATCCTTAATATGTTACATTTAAAACAAAAAAATTCTGAGGTTAAAATAGGTAATATTCTGTTATTAATATCTACTTTCACTTTAATTTTTCTTATGCCCTTGTTTCCGGAAGCTATTCGCAATGCATCAAACAATGTCTTGTTTTCTATAATTTTTTTCCTTGCTATTTTTTCTCTTAAGGGTAAAGTCAAAAAGCAAATGCTAATCATTGCTATTTTTGCTTTTGTGACAGAATGGATAGCAGAGATATTTACAATGGATTTTTTATACTACATATCCTCATTTGTTAATGTAATCTTTTTTCAAATAATTGTAATCCGGCTTATTGTTCAAATTACCAAAAGTAAAGAAGTTAATATCGGTGTTATTTTGGAGTCAGTTAACGCCTATCTATTATTAGGATTGATGTTTACGATGCTAGTGGCAATCCTGCATTTATATAACTCAGAAGCACTAGGCTTTATTGATAAGGAAGAGGTAAATTTTCAAAATTTTATCTATTATACCTTTGTTACTATATCCACTTTGGGTTATGGAGATATTACACCACAGGAGCCCATTGGTAAATCATTAAGTATTTTGATAAGTGTTTCCGGTCAATTATATATGGCCATCATTATAGCTATGTTGGTTGGAAAGTTTGCCGCAAGCGACTCTAAGTTAAATAAATCTTAATGGTACTGTCACTCAATTAGTGCATAAATTTTTGAATTATCTGA
>JAOZLR010000444.1:1442-2753 GCA_029934735.1 Bacteroidales bacterium | reverse complement strand
AAGTTAATAAATCTGTTTATTACCGTTTAAATTCTCTTCTTGGTGAGTTTGGAAATGGAAAGTGAGAAATATAGTATCTTATTTCTAATATTCGTGTATTTTTTGGCAGAAAATTACAAATTGCAATTGCCAAATAAATAACAAAAACCAATATTATAAATACAAACTTTTTGTGGCAAAGTAAGGTGCAATTTGAAATTTCTGGTTTATCCAGGTTAGGTAATGAAAGAGTTTTGGATATATTCCACTAATCAACAGATTCAACCAAAATCATAGTTTAGTTTTTAAGGCAACTATTTTACTATTATTACTGTCCTTGCATTATTAAATAATAAGACAATTTAAAAATTTTAGAAATGAAATTTCACAGGATTTATTTAGCACTGCTGATCTTCTTCTCTGTATCTGTATTGATGGCACAGAATGAAGAAATTATTAATGATGTTTTCCAAAACAGGGGAGAGGTTTATTTTAAATTCAAACCCTCTTCAGCAAAAGATATTCTTTCTCTTACAAGAGTTATTTCAATTGACAATGTTAAAGACGATGAGGTTTTTGCTTATGCCAATAAAAAGGAGTTTAATGATTTTCTGAACTATGGAACGGATTATACAGTTCTTCCTGCTCCGGGTTTTCTTGTCAACCCTAAAATGAAAAGTGATATTGATATTAAAGGTGTTCTGGATTGGGATTTTTATCCAACCTATGAAGCTTATATTGATATGATGAATCAGTTTCAAACAAATTATCCCAATCTTTGTCAGGTGTATAGTATCGGACAAACCCTTAATGGTCGCGAGCTGCTGGTTGCCAGAATTTCGGATAATATTGGGCAGGATGAGGGTGAAGCACAGTTTCTATATACCGCCACAATGCATGGAGATGAAACTGCCGGATATGTTCTTATGCTTCGTTTAATTGATTACCTCTTATCTAATTATGGTGCTGATCCTCAAGTTGATAACCTGGTTAATAATCTTGATATTTATATTAACCCTCTTGCAAATCCTGATGGGACTTATCTTGGTGGCAATAGCTCTGTTTATGGAGCTCAGAGGGAAAATGGTAACAATATTGATTTAAATAGAAATTATCCTGACCCCGAGGATGGTCCTCATCCTGATGGTAATGCCTGGCAGCCCGAAACAGTTGCTTTTATGGCATTTGCTGAGAGTCATCATTTTGTTTCATCTGCAAACTTCCACGGTGGAGCTGAAGTGTTTAATTACCCGTGGGATACCTGGGCGTCATTAGCTGCTGACGATGAATGGTGGCAATATACCGGCCGAGAGTGGGCAGATTCTGTACAGG
>JAOZLR010000444.1:0-1342 GCA_029934735.1 Bacteroidales bacterium | reverse complement strand
GGAACAGATTCAGAGACAATCACAAAAGAAGATTATATAACCGTCAGTTCCGAGTATTTTATGCAGGATGGTACTGTAACAACCTGTGAAGGTGTTTTTTATGATTCAGGAGGACAAAGTGATAATTATAGTGATGATGAGGATTTTATAATGACTTTTATGCCCGGCAATAATGGCAGTATGATTAAAGCAGAGTTCTTGTCCTTTAGTGTTGAGAATCAGTCAAACTGCGAATACGACTGGCTGAAAATTTTTGATGGACCAAATAATCAATCTACTCAAATTGGGATCTACTGCGGAACTAATTCTCCGGGAACTGTCGTTGCAACAAACGATCAGGGTGCGCTGACATTCCAGTTCCATTCCGACTACGCGGTTAATGAGCCGGGATGGGTTGCAAATATAACCTGTGAAGGTGGTGAGCTTCCTCCTGCTGCTGATTTCTCGGCAAACCCGACACAGGTAGATGAAGGAAACAGTGTGCAATTTACCGATCTTTCTGAAAATAATCCCACAACCTGGTCCTGGACATTTGAAGGAGGAACTCCTGAAACATCTGACGAGCAAAATCCTGAAATAACATACAATACTCAAGGGGTTTATGATGTGGCTCTTACCGTGACAAATGATTATGGCTCAGACACAAAAACAAAAAATGATTATATCACGGTTATTCATGTTACAGGAGTTGATGCTAACTCTGTGAACCTGGTTAAAATATTCCCAAATCCTGCAAATGATATTTTAAATATTAATTCGGAAGAGATAATACATTCTGTTACACTTTTGGATATTGTCGGAGCAAAAGTATATCAAAAGTATAAGGATGTAAATTCATTAACTATCAATACCTCAGACTTGAAAGCAGGAATTTATTTTGTAGTTATCAAAACTGATAGCGGCGTTATTACCCGGAAGGTTCAGATATTGAAATGATTTGTCCTTGCAATTATATTCTTTTTTAATACATTTGTGCTTTAAACTCCCAACGAATGACCTAATAATATAAACAGTTAAAATTTAAATATTATGAAAATACTATTTTTTATTTTATCGGTTATGAGCTCCGCCGTAATTCATGGTCAGAGCTATTTTCCTCTTGTTGATTCATCAAAAAAGTGGAGTGAAATGACGTGTGGAGTTGATGCGTGGAATATTTCGCCTGCAAATTGTGAAACATCTTTCTTTAAATTTTCGGGAGATACAGTTATAAACAATATTACCTATTTCAAAGCATATAAATCCGGTACGCTGGAACAATCCTGGGAGATCCAGGGATTTATCCGTGAAAATGCTGAAAAAAAAGTATATTTCAGAAATCTTTTAGGATTGGAAGGGTTAT
>JAOZLR010000086.1:7076-9086 GCA_029934735.1 Bacteroidales bacterium | reverse complement strand
AGAAGCCTGAGGAAATCGTATATTTCTGTGATTGTCCCAACAGTAGAGCGCGGATTTCTGTTGACAGATTTTTGTTCGATGGATATGACAGGGCTGAGGCCTGTTATCTTATCCACATCAGGTCTTTCCATACTGCCTATAAACTGGCGTGCATAAGCAGAAAAGGTTTCCATATAACGCCTTTGTCCTTCAGCATATATGGTGTCGAAGGCAAGTGATGATTTTCCACTACCACTCAACCCTGTAATAACAACAAGTTTGTTTCTAGGTATTTTTAAGTCAATGTTTCTCAGGTTATGTACCCGGGCACCATAAACTTCAAGCAGGTCAGTGTTTTTGCTTGTTTCAGTGTTTTTTGATATGTTGCTATCTGTTTTCAAAGGGTCAAAAAAAATGAATCTACAAAGATAGAAGGAATTTTTGGCAGAAAATTAAAAGAGAAAACATTTTTATGCTAATTCAAATCCTCAACCCTTAAAGTGTCATTAAATATTTGATCAAAGTTTTTTACCTGCTTCTCCAGTTTCTCATAATTCAAATAACCTGCTTTCGGAATTTTTATGAAATATGTCCTTCCTGATTTATCCGGTAGCTTATCTGTCCTTAACCAGGGATTAAACATTTTTAAGGTTCTGTAATTGATATTGTGTTCGGACACAAATTTATACAGATCCTCAATTGTTTTGTTAACTTCAACTTCATTTGTCGGAATAGGCGGATACAAATCAGCTTCTCTTAAATAAAAGCCATATTGTGTCGGACTCTCTATGACCGTTTTAATCGCAAGAATCCTGAAAATATATTGTGTGGTTTCTTCATTCAGATAGAGGTCGTAATAGTTATTTACGTTTTGCCTTTCCATTGATTCCTTTATTCTTCTTTTTCCGGCATTATAAGCTGCTGCTACTAATGTCCAGCTTTTAAATTCTTCATAAGAATCCAGCAGGTATTTGCAGGCTGCCAAAGTTGATTTTTCCACATTATATCTTTCATCAATGGCATCATTAACTTCCAGTCCATACTCTCTTGCAGTTTTCTCCATAAATTGCCAAAATCCCTTTGCACCTTTTGGAGAAACAACGTTTTCGAAACCACTCTCAACAAGGGAAAGGTATTTGAAATCATCAGGTATATTATTATCAGATAATATCTGTTCTATCAGTGGAAACCACCTGTTTGAGCGTTTTATCAGGCCAATTGTTGAGGAGTGGAAATATGTATTGCGCAAAAGTTCTTCATCAAATTTTTCCCGTATGTAAAAAACATTCAATGGTGCATTTTCTCCTGCAAAATCAGCTGAGGCCGGAATTGGAGGGGTAAATATCTTGTAGTTTTTTCGAAAGGCATCTTTGTAATTTGTATCAGATATTATTTCTTTTTCAGATGAAAAAACAAATATTAGAATAATCAAAATTGCGGAAAGCAGGACTGAGCTCAAAAAAATTATTTTTTTCATTAATTTATTTTGGTTTGCTGGTTAAAATTTGCTTTTAAAATCTATAAATAAAGTTGCTGAACCGTCCTTATCCGACACAATAGGATTTTTTATATTCCAGTTTATCTTTAAAATCGGGTCATCCCATCTTATGCTACCTTCCGAGTCCTTATTATAGTAATCCGTACATTTATATTGAAAAATTGTTTCATCCTTCAAAGTAAGAAATCCATGAGCAAACCCCGGAGGAATCCAAAGCATTGTTTTGTTTTCCTCGGTAAGTTCCTGCGAAAGCCATTCCCCATAAGTATCAGAGTCTTTCCTGATATCAACAGCCACATCCAAAACAGCACCTTTCACCACTCTGACAAGTTTTCCTTGCTCAAATGGTGGATTTTGAAAGTGTAGTCCTCTCAGTACACCTTTCTGTGATTTTGATTCATTATCCTGAACAAAATCCAAATCAATTTCAAACTCACGCATCTTATCAATGCGGAAAGATTCAAGAAAATATCCCCGGTCATCTATATAGACTTTGGGTTGTACTATCAGCAACCCATCAAGTTTTGTTTTTG
>JAOZLR010000086.1:2194-6976 GCA_029934735.1 Bacteroidales bacterium | reverse complement strand
TCATCTATATAGACTTTGGGTTGTACTATCAGCAACCCATCAAGTTTTGTTTTTGAAATTTTCACAATAAACTATTTATTATTATGTGACAAGCGTCCTCGCTTGTCATTATTTTACTCTAATTTTATGCAAGGTTTAGCCAGCACACAAGGCTTACGCGCAAACCTTACAGGTTGCTATTTACAAATGAATAACCTTTCCGTAAGCAGCAGCTGTTGCTTCCATCACAGCCTCCGACATTGTAGGATGAGGATGTATTGATTTCAGAATTTCGTGACCCGTAGTTTCCAGCTTACGTGCCACGACTGCTTCTGCTATCATTTCTGTAACGTTCTCACCGATAAAATGTGCTCCAAGCCATTCACCGTATTTTGCATCGAAAATAACCTTCACAAAACCATCTTTGTTACCCGCTGCACTTGCTTTTCCTGATGCTGTAAATGGAAACTTGCCCACTTTTATTTCATAGCCAGCTTCCTTAGCCTGCTTTTCAGTCATTCCGACAGATGCCACTTCGGGAACAGTATAAGTGTTGCCCGGTACATTTCCGTAATCAATAGGTTCAGCATCAAAACCTGCAATTTTTTCAACACAGCAGATACCTTCGGCTGATGCAACATGAGCAAGGGCCTGCCCGGGAACAATGTCACCGATTGCATAATAACCATCAACATTAGTTTTGTAAAATTCATCAACGACAATCTTATCCTTATCAGTTTTTACTCCAACATCTTCCAGTCCGATTCCTTCAAGGTTGGATTTAATTCCAACAGCCGAAAGAACAACTTCAGCATCAACAATTACCTCACCCTTTTTGGTTTTTATTTTCACCTTGCACAATTTCCCTGTTGTGTCAACGGACTCAACTGAAGAATCAAGCATAACCTTCATTTTAGCCTTTTTGAAACTTCTGGCAAGCTGTTTTGAGACCTCCTCATCCTCAAGCGGAACAACATTGGGCAGAAACTCAACAAGTGTCACTTCCGTACCGATTGTGTTATAAAAATATGCAAACTCTGAGCCTATTGCTCCTGAGCCAACTACAACCATTGACTTGGGTTGTTTCGGCAGAGTCATTGCTTCACGGTATCCAATAATCTTTTTGCCATCCTGTTTCAGATTTGGTAACTCCTTGGAACGTGCTCCTGTTGCAATAATTATATTACTAGCCGAATATTCAGCAACCTTTCCTTTGTCGTCGGTAACATCAATCTTTTTATCCGGTTTAATTTTTCCGGTTCCTTTAATATGGTCTATTTTATTCTTTTTGAAAAGATATTCAATTCCTTTACTCATACCGGCAGCAACATCGCGACTTCGTTTCACCATTGCCTGAAAGTCAGGTTTCACAAGACCATCTACCTTCACACCATAATTCTCGGCGTGCTTGATATAATTATAGACCTGTGCACTTTTCAGTAGTGCTTTCGTAGGGATACATCCCCAGTTAAGGCAAATCCCACCAAGTTCAGATTTTTCAACAACAGCCGTTTTCATGCCGAGTTGTGATGCCCTGATAGCGGCAACATATCCTCCCGGTCCGCTTCCAATTATGATTATGTCGTAATTCATTTTAGAATTGTTAAATTAATTTGCGAAATTATACTAAAACACTTAAACTTTGTGTTTGGAAATAAATAATTTTCACTTTATCATAAATAACCATTTTATGGTTGTATTGTTTATTTTTGTCGAATATTTAATATTTATATATGATAGTCAATAAATTTGGTGGTGCTTCAGTTAAGGATGCTGATGCAATCAGAGTGCTTGCTGATATTGTTGCAAAACATGAAGACAATACAATTGTCGTTGTATCGGCAATGGGTAAAACAACCAACAAGCTTGAGCAAATTGTCAGGTTGAAAATGGAGAATGATGACAGCTATAATGATGTGCTGGCAAGCTTGATGAATGAGCACCAACAGACTCTTGATGAACTTTTTTCCTCAAATAGTAATGCGATTTTTAGTGATGTTATTAATCTCTTCTCTCAAATTAATAAACAGCTTTCAGAATACACCGGAGATGATTATGATTACTTATACGATCAGGTAGTCAGCATCGGTGAGATTTTGTCAACCAGGATTGTGAGTGCCTATCTCACTGAGGCTGGAATAAGAAATAAGTGGATCGACATTCGGAAATATCTTCAAACCGACTCTTTTTATCGTGAAGCCAGAGTTGTCAATGAAGTTTCTAAAAAGAAAATTAGAAAAGCTTTTGTTTTTAATGATGAAAATATTTTTGTGACTCAAGGGTTTATAGGAGCTGACCAGACAGGAAACACTACAACCCTCGGACGTGAAGGCTCAGATTACACTGCTGCTTTGCTTGCAAACATGCTTGATGCCGAGAAAGTTGTTTTATGGAAAGATGTTGACGGAATTTTTAATGCAGATCCAAAATTATTTGAGGAGGTTCGGATTTTTAGAGAACTCTCATATCATGAGGCAATAGAGCTTTCGTTTTATGGTGCAAAGATAATTCATCCTAAAACCATTAAACCTGTTCAGAATAAGAATATTCCACTATATGTAAAAAACTTTAATAATCCTGAAACTGATGGTTCTGTAATTTACAGTGTTGATAATTTCAAATCAGCTTTTCCAGTCTTTATCATAAAGAATGAGCAGATTCTTATCTCGGTAACTCCTAATGATTACTCTTTTGTTGTCGAGAAACATATCAGTCACTTTTTTACTGTTCTTAATCAGCAAAAAGCAAAGGTAAACCTGATACAGAATTCGGCGGTGAGCTTCTCGGTTTGTTGCGATAGGATATCTTCCAAAAAATTAGAGATGCTGTTATCCTGTTTAAGAAATGATTTCAGAGTTTTGTACAATGAGAACCTGGAACTTATAACCATCAGACATTATAATAAAGCTGCCATAGCCAAAATGCTAAATGGTCGTAAAATCCTGATGGAACAACGTAGCAGGAATACTGTGCAGTTTGTGGTGTCTTAATCCAGGATTACTTTTTAAGAATCTTCGTGGTGACAACAGAAGAATTAACTATTGTTTTCAAGAGATAAAGACCTGCTGGCAGCTTGTCAAGACCTGAGATAGTTGTTTGATTCCCAGATTTAGAATTAGAAAAATCAGAACTATAAACCACCTTTCCTGTAATATCAAGAAGTTCTACAGAATTTATTTCAACATTCACATCCTTCACCCCAATGGTCAAATAACTAACAAATGGATTAGGGAATATATCAACAGTGTATGCAGGTTTTGCTTTATGGTCTAATACTATCAACAAATTATTAGCCTGCCAATAATCAGGAATTCCATAACCATAATCATCATCAGGATTACTAAATTGTGTAGCACTTTCCTCAATAGCATGCATTATTTCCATATTGTTTTTATTTGAATTAGCCTGCCATAAACAAGCCACCAATCCGGCAGTGATGGGTGATGAAAAGGAAGTTCCATTACCCGAAGAAACCTGACCATTCCCGGGATCAATAAAGGCTGCACCAAGACCCTGAGCCATTACATTAGGTTTAACCCGACCGTCGGATGTTGGCCCTCTGGAACTGAATGAAGCAAGATTACCACTGGCATCAACGGCACCAATTGAAAAAACGCTGTCACCATCAGCAGGAGCACCAATATAATGCCATGTCGAACTTCCTGAGTTCCCCGCACTATTAACAACAATAATTCCTTTGCTAGCAGCAAGGTCGGCACCAATTGTAATAGGAGTTGTATTCCCATCCATATCTGCATAAGTATGATTCTGTAACGTATCGTTATAAAACACTGTGTATCCCAACGATGAATTAATAACATCAGCACCAACACTATCTGCATATTCAGCACCTGAAACCCAGTTAAGCTCCTCGATCAAATATTCTGTTGCCCCATCTTCAGTTCTAAGAAGATAGTAACTTGCCTGCGGTGCTGTTCCAACAAGTTCTCCCGGCATATTTCCACCCATAGTCGACAAAACCATTGATCCATGGCCATGGGCTGTAAAAATTTCCGAATTCTGAGTGCTGACAAAATCTTTGGTTCCAAGAATTCTGTTGCTAGCCCACAAACTATCAAAAACAGATAAATCATCTGCATTTAAAAAGCCGGCATCAAGAACGGCGATTACCATTCCTGCACCGTCAAAGCCATTATCGTGCAAAGGTTCACCATTAAGCATGTGTATTTGGTTATATGCTGCTCCGTAATCGTAATCATTTGCAGAACCTGAAGACTTAAATAAATCCTGTGATGGCATGCCACCATAAGACTCATTGGCAAAGAAAGATTTTTCTATGTTATAATCAGTAACTCTATCACTTTTTGAACCGGCTTTACTAACCGACAATACATAAGACAAAGCTTCTATTGCATCCACAATAGACTGATTGTCGGCATAAACCGTTGTTGAGTTAAACCATTTGGATACTGTTAGAATCGTTGCTCCTGTTCCTGTAACACCTTCAAGATACTGTGGGTTTACAGGAAGATCGTTTTCTTTAATCGTTATTCCCTGTTTCGTTCTTCTGTCGAGTGCCCTTTGCGACAAAAACGCTTCCGGACTATTAATAGAATATGGTGAATTATTTTTATCTGTAAATTTTACCCAATATTTATTTGGTGCTACCTGGCCGAAAACAACAGTCGAAAAGATAGTTAAGGCAAAAAGTAATTTTAATTTTCGCATAAATTAAGTATTTTAAAAGTTAAATCTGCAATTACCTGCAATAATACTAATAATATACTCTACAGACTTCATAAAGTCCTTAAAAGTTGTCTATTGACAAACGTAATTAAGCCC
>JAOZLR010000086.1:0-2094 GCA_029934735.1 Bacteroidales bacterium | reverse complement strand
CTACAGACTTCATAAAGTCCTTAAAAGTTGTCTATTGACAAACGTAATTAAGCCCTTTTTGTTCAAAAGATAGACGTATCTTTGCATCCAATCATTTGGAAATAAATTATGAGAATAGATATTATTACAATTTTCCCTGAGATGTTTGAAGGGCCATTTAAACACTCAATAATAAAACGGGCTCAGCAAAAAGGAGTTGTGGAGATTAATCTAATCAACCTCCGGGATTATGCAACTGACAAACACAAACGTGTGGACGACTATCAGTATGGCGGAGGTTCGGGAATGGTGATGATGATTGAACCCATCGCAAACTGCATTGATGATCTGAAGTCGAAAAATGAATATGATGAAATTATTTATATGAGTCCGGATGGTGAGCTTCTTAACCAGAAACTTTCTAACCACTATTCCACCTTAAAAAGTATTGCGATACTTTGCGGGCATTACAAAGGAATTGATGAAAGGATAAGGGAGCATTATATCACAAAAGAAATTTCGATAGGGGATTATGTTCTTTCGGGAGGAGAGCTGGGAGCAGCAGTATTTACAGACTCAATCGTAAGGCTTATCCCCGGAGTTCTGAATGATGAAACCTCTGCCCTCTCTGACTCTTTTCAAGATGATCTGCTTTCGCCTCCTGTCTATACACGACCTTATGAATTCAAAGGAATAAAGGTCCCTGACATTTTACTTTCGGGAAATGACAAGGAAATTAACAAATGGAGAACCGAAAAAGCCGTTGAAAGAACAAATGAGAGAAGGCCTGGACTGATGGATGGCTCTTGTTAAGCAGAGTTTTAAGCGTGGCCACTTGGATCATTTTACTGAGAGGATCAGGATTAATGGAAAGATAAAAACCTGACAGATTCTAAATATCTGCCAGGTTTTTAATTTTTTAGTAGCCCTGTCTTTTTATCTTTGAGATAACACCGATAAAGCTATTTTATTTATCTCTTTGTTAATCTTTTGAAAGGATTTTGATGAATATGTCATACCATAAAAACTGAAAAACCCCGGGGTTCCACTAATCAGAGCCCAATTGCTGTTACCCTCTTCATAAGTGAATGAATCGCTGAAAGCCATATACTCACCGGTAGATTCTAATTTTATCATATTACTGTGTTCATCGTAAGTGAAACTGATGGTACCAATTTCCATCCACATTCCCCCATAGTTATATTTGATGGTTATTTTACTGACATTATCACCTGAGTATTCATAAACCGATTGTGCTATAATAGAAACACCTTGCATTGACATATTTGTTTCAACCATGGTAAGTTTCCCATTAGAAAAAGTCAGGGTATCTTTTCCTGAACCTTCCCAGTTTCCTTCGGCCCACATATACCTGTCAATAGTTGATGGAACATCACCAACATAGGAATAAATATACTTGTATTCATTCTCCTGCTGACCGGTATAATATACGAAACCCTCTTCCTTAGTGATCTTTCCATTGGAATATGTGTATTCGATTTTCTCATTCATTTCCCAATCGGCGCCATTATTATCATAATACACATCTGACTGCCATACACCATTTTGATGTGTAACTACCTCTTTTCCTGTGGGGATCCAGCTACTGTTTGAATAAGCGGAGGTTAACAGCTCAAAAGAGTTATCAGTAGGATAGGAAACCTCGGTTTTGCTATCCTCAGCCCAGTCTCCTTTTGTTGGCTGGTTGTATTCCATAACCATACTTAGTTTGTCAGAATCGTAGGAATAAACATCCTTGTAAGTTTCAACACCCTCTTCAGTACTGACAGATTCGGTCATTCTGTAATTAGTTCCGGCAGGATCGTCTCCACCACCACCACCATTATCATCATCATCCTTGTTACAACTTGTAATCGCAGCAAGCATTAATAATGAAAGCATTACTGTTTGAAATTTCAATAGTTTTCTCATTTTAATTAAATTTTAATTATTAACTGATTTTTTTAAGAACTGCAAAATTATAATAAAAGTATATTCCATACGAGATTTTTTTAATAAAGTTCATTCAAGTTTTTGCAAAAATCAATTATTCAGTTGGCAGATAAAGCTATCTGAATACAGAAAGCAGTATCAATTTCAGAATTCTTCCCATTT
>JAOZLR010000085.1:4505-9089 GCA_029934735.1 Bacteroidales bacterium | reverse complement strand
TTTTCATAATGATAATTTTTGCAAAATTAATAATGTCTCCTCTTTTACACTTAGAATAAGAAAAGGTTTCAATTTTTTTGTTTCAGGCTGCAAAAGTATGAAATATTATAAAATGCAATAAAAAAAAATTAATTTTTTTATTTTTAATACAATACAGAGTATTCTTTCTTACTTTTGTTTCGAACTATTGTTCATAACAAATGGATCTATGAAACAGTTTATTTCATCATTTATTTTGTTGGTTACCTTGAATTCAGGCTTTTCGCAAGGTATTGGGAACATTGGAGGAACAATTATTGACAGCCTTACAACGCAACCGATTGAAAATGCTGAAATATTAATTCCCAAGGTTGGTAAAGCCACAATTTCGGATGCAAATGGCTTTTTTGAGGTTAAAAATATAGCTTCTGGGTACTATAAAGTTGTAATAAAACACCTCAGTTATAGAAGTAAAGAGAAAAATGTTGAACTTAAAGATGGCCAAAGTCTGAATCTGACGATACTTCTTTCTCCGGAAATCAAAAGTCTTAATGAGTTTATTATTACGCAAAACAGCGAAAGAGAGTATTTAATTAGCAAGCTTCCGTATATTCAAACCACTATGGTGCAAAGCCAGATAAAGACGAGCAGTGCAGGTGGTATAGGCGATTTTCTGAGAAGTTCGGGAAATATTTCAGGAATCAGAAAAGGGGGCTCTGGAATAGATCCGGTAGTCAGAGGGTTTAAATTTAGCCAGCTAAATGTAATAACAGATAACGGCCAAAAGATTGAAGGTGGTTGTCCGAACCGCATGGACCCTGCTGTTTCTCATCTCGACATAGAGGATATAAAAAGGATAGATATTTATAAAGGTCCTTATGCACTGCGATATGGTCCTACTTTTGGAGGAACGTTAAACCTGATTACACTTTCCAGAAAAACCTATGATAACTTCACAATTAGCCTGGATGCTTTGATGGGATTTCAAGGAAACTGGAATGGAATAAAAGAGAAGCTGTCTGTCTCTGGTGGCAACAGGGTTTTCTTTTTCGGGCTTTCAGGAAATTATAAGGATTATGGCAATTATAAGGACGGAAGCGGGAATGAAGTAAATGCTTCTTACACAAAGTACAATTACGGTGGATATGTTGGAATGAAGGTGCATAAGAATCACACTCTTTCGTTTAAATATGATGAATCAAAGGGTAGGAATGTGGATTTTCCGGCACTACCTATGGATGAACGGAAGGATGATACCAGGCTGATGTCGTTTGATTATAAAGGAACATTTGATAATGAGTTATTGGATTTTATTATATTTAAGGTATATGATTCGGATGTAAAGCATCAGATGGATAATAAGGAAAGGCCTGTTTCCGACACAGTTGTTGCTGTTTCTGATATTGTTGCTAATAACAAAGGATTAAGAGTGGAGGCGGGAATTAACCTGAATAATGCTATTTTATATGCAGGTGTTGATTATGAGAATATTACAAAAGACGGAGAGCGTATTAAAAGTATGATGCTGCAACCCGGCCTACCCGTGAAAAAGGAAAAGCTTTGGAATAACGCATTAATCAGGAATACAGGTATTTTTGCACAATATTCGGCAACATTACTTTCTTGGGATATTGTGTGTGCAGCACGTGTTGATTTTAATAATGGTACTTCAGATGAAATTGTTATTTCCACTCCAATGCAGGGCGAAATTTACAGATATTCAACAGATTCAATCTCCTCCGGATTCACTAATTTCAGTTTCAATGCCGGTGCTACCAAACATCTGAATGATAAGTTTGCTATATCCCTGACAGTAGGAAGTGGAACCAGAAGTCCTGATATGGTTGAGCGTTTCATTATACTGCTGCCTGTTGGCTATGACAAATTCGATTATCTTGGCAATCCGAAACTTAAACCCGAAACCAATAACCAGGTTGATCTCACATTTAAGTTCACTGATGAGAGGTTTGGATTGATGCAGGTAAATGGTTTTTATTCTCTTTTAAACAATTACATTACAGGGAAAAGGCTTCCTCCTTCGGTTCAGAAACCTTTGACAAAAGGTGTTTTGGGTGTGAAGCAGTTTTACAATGCCGGAAATGCCCGGATGAGGGGCTTTGAGTTTGTTTATGCCTCTCCGGCCAGGTATAGATTGGGTGTCAGTTTTATTGCTGCTCTTACGTATGGCACTATCGACAAGACAAGCAGATATATTACCAACCATCATGGGCAGGTTACTGGAGGTGAAGAGATTGTAAATGATGCACTAGCCGAGATTCCACCGTTTGAGGCAACTGCAAAATTGAAGTACCAGTTCTTTGATGGTAAGTTTGTACCTGCTGTTGAGGTCAGAATGGTTGCTGCCCAGAACCATATTGCACAATCGCAATATGAAATGGCCTCACCCGGATTCGTCACGGCAAAATTTTATTTTAACTACTATTTTAACAAGCACTTTTCTGTTACAGGGGGTGTGAATAACATTTTTAATAATACATATTTTGAACATCTTAACAGAAATATAATCGGAGAACAATATGAACTTTATGAACCGGGAAGGAGTTTTTGGATCAATTTGTATTTTAAGATTTAGATAAGATGGTGATTTTTAAGTGATATCAAAATTATAAGGGATGAAGAAAGTCATATTTTTATTATTGATTGCCATTGCAATATCATCCTGCAATAAGGATGACACAGAAGTTGATGTAACATACAGGGTCAGCAAGGCTTACTCAGCAACTACTGTTTCCTATACTAATGATGATGGAATCATGAGTACCGACACTGTACATTTTGATAGCGGCGAGGATATATGGAGCTTTTCTTTTAATGGTGAAAAGGGTGAAATAGTTTATGTTTCAGCCATATATGCTGATTCAGCATCTTCAGTCACAGTTGAAGTATTACTTGACGGGAAAATCTATAAATCAGGTATGAGCAATAATGAACCTGGAAAGTATGTTATAGTATCAGGGACAATCCCTTATTAGATTTGATTGTAAAGACAAGAGAGGCCTTGTCTCATTTAATAGTAATAAAGCATGTTTAAAAATTCAAAATTTGTAATAATCGCAGGAGTAGTTATCTTTTTGTTATCTGCATCGCTTTCTGGATGTGATAAAAACACTAATAACCCACCCGAACCAGGACCGGGAAAGATAACCTTTCAGTTTGAACATTTGATCGACGGACAGCCGATAATTTACGACAGCCTAATGTACATCAATGCTGCCGGAAATGAATATATGGTTAACGAAATCCAGTACTTTATTTCCGATGTAACACTCTTTAAGAACGATGGAACTGAAAAGATGATAAAAGACTGGCAGGACATCTATTATGTTGATACTGACCTTGACAATACCTGGAGTTGGGAAGTTTATGATGACATAAATCCTGGCACTTACGATTCCATTTCATTTATCTTCGGTATTACTGAAGAGAAAAATATGTCGTTTATGTTTGTTAATCCTCCCGAAAGAGATATGTTCTGGCCCGAATTTCTTGGAGGTGGTTATCATTACCTGAAACTGAACGGAAAATGGCTGGAGGAGGGGCAAACCTGGAAGACTACTCCTTTTGATTTTCATATGGGGAGAGGACAGATCTATTATTCTTATCCTGATTCAATAATTGGTTTTGTTCCGAATTTTTTCAGGGTAAGCCTGCCAAACTCAGAGTTTACAATTTCGGCAGATCAGAAAAAGAGTATTGAGATAGAGATGAATGTAGAGAATTGGTTTAAAGACCCCCACGTTTTCAATCTGGATATTTGGGGGGGATATATTATGCAAAATCAGGAAGCTATGCAGATAGCAAAAGAAAACGGGCATAATGTTTTTTCAGTTAAGGTTCTGAATTAGAATAATAATATATATTTGCATAAAATATTGAGACTACAATGATAAAATACATACCCGGAATATTAATAGTAGTTGTTATTATCGCCTTTTCGTGCAGGAAGGTTGATGATACGCCTCCCATTATAGTTATGAACCCTCCTGACACTCTTGCTCATATATTGAATAATTCCTATACTGATCCCGGGGCAACTGCAACTGATGAGGCCGATGGCAATATCACCAATAATATGTATGTAAAAAGCACTTTAGATATTAATCTGGTTGGGGAATATACCATAGTTTACAGCGTAATTGACAAACAGGGCAATGAAGCAGCACCTGCCACAAGATGGATTTTCGTGTATAATCAGGCCTGGAGCTACGCCGGGCAATATAGTGTTACGGAGACTGAGGTGTTTCCCTCTGTTGGAACAACTGAGTTTACAGCGATTGTTAAAGCTGATACAACTTTGAATTATAGAATTAGGTTCTTGTCTTTTGCCGGAAGCACTGCAAATGCGGTTTATGGTGATATATATGATTCTGTAATAATAATTCCGTTTCAGATTGTGGGTAATGATACAATTTCTGTTGCAATTCAGGGTAGCGGCAGCATCAACGACTCGGTAATATCATTGCAATATACAAAAAAGGATAACATTGGAACCAGTCTGTGGAATGCAGATTTTAAAAGGTAATAGATGAATAGATTTGTTTTCATATTGTTTCTTTTGGCTTTTTTCTGTTACTCATGTAACAG
>JAOZLR010000085.1:0-4405 GCA_029934735.1 Bacteroidales bacterium | reverse complement strand
CCGCTTATTAATCTTATATGGAATCCGGGACAATATGGTTGGAACGGGAGTGTTCCTTCAATTGAAGATGATGTTCTCGGAGTTATCACAGATCCCAATGAATTTAATAGTACTTACGAGAAGGTTGAAACTGCAATCAGGAATATTCCGGGATATCCTGAATTATTTAGAAAAGCTTTTGGCACCGAAGATGTTACAGTTGATCGGATTGCAAAAGCTATAGCACAGTTTATCCGCACACTTATATCTGCAGATTCAAAATTTGACAAGTATCTGCGTGGTGAAGTCCAATTGACATCACCTGAACTAAGCGGGTTTGTGCTTTTTACAACTGAAGAGGGAGCCGATTGCTTTCATTGTCATGGTGGCTCAGGGAACCCCTTATTTACGACTAATGGCTTTTACAATAATGGAAAAGACAGTGTTTTTAACGACCCTGGAGACCGTTATTCCATTACAGGGGATCCAACAGACCATGGAGCATATAAAGCAACAACATTAAGAAATATTGAATTTACTGCTCCGTATATGC
This sequence comes from Bacteroidales bacterium, assembly GCA_029934735.1. Taxonomy (GTDB): domain Bacteria; phylum Bacteroidota; class Bacteroidia; order Bacteroidales; family JAADJA01; genus JAADJA01. The sequence goes on along the minus strand of JAOZLR010000085.1, from coordinate 3,873 downwards.
ACGATGGCAGATTTAATTCTTTGGGTGAGGTTATTGACTTTTATAGTTTAGCCCTGGTCTGGTCGCCATATATCGACCCGCTGATGCATCATATTGCTAACGGAGGAACTATGCTTACTCCTAATGAAAAAGCAAATGTTATGGCTTTCCTTCTTACACTTTCTGATACGGCTTTTATTAATAATTCCGAATTTGGAAAACCTGACAAATTCCCTGATGATGAGTAGCTTTTATCCAAAATTGATAAAAAGCAAAAAGCCCGGTGAACACCAGGCTTTTTACCATTGAGAATTATGAAGATAGAAGCAAGAAAATAATTAAACATTTGGTTGGATAACTACCATAGATTCGTTGTCTCGTCCCGGAATATTACTTCTGTAATTCTGGTACGATTTGTCCAGTAAAAATGAATTGGGATGATCATCAAGATTTAATGCCCAATAAAAATCATTATCTTCGTCTGCAACAACGTAATAAAAATCCTTCAGCATTCCTGCTGCTAACATTTTCATTGCTATTTCATCAAAACCTTTTTCCATCTATCAATATTATTATATGTTCGTTTATCTATATTGGCAAAAACCATACAAATACGTAATACATTGATAATGAGCACAGATCGATTCTATGGTTTTCTCAAATTTGGAAAATGGGTGTGTTTGTGGGAATGATTTAAATTAGAAACCTTCAATAATCACAAAAAGAATAGTTAAACAGAAGTATTGAAACACGGGAATACTATTAATGAACTGATGATCGCTTATCAACATAATAGTTTTTAAGCCGTCTTTCGTATCGGTTTGGGCTATTAAGGTAATAGTAGGTATCACGAACTAATCCGACATTTCTTGCATACAGCTTGTCTTTATACCTGATCTCGGGTACATGAGGTGCCGGATTGAAAGTATGGATTGTTCCAAGATAAGTCAATATATCAAATGTGCCAGCTGGGACGGTAACCGATTGTGGTCCACTTTGCATTTTATACCACGACTCATAAAGGGTGTCGCCATTTACAATATATATTGAGGAGGCAAGCGTATCAACAAAATTTTCATCAGAAAAATGTACCCATCCGGTCGGATCAACATAATATCCCGCAGAATCTTTTAACAAAAGAACTGTGTCAGAAAAATTCTGTCCGGAAAGCCAGGTCCCTTCAAAAACAAGATAGGTTATACCTGCTACATTTTGTGTTCCGGTTATAGCAACACTATCATATGTATCAAGTAGTGTTTCATTGCCGAGTGTATCTATCATATATTGATCATAAACCCAGTAATTTCCCGGATAAAATGGAATATAACCATAATCCAAAGGGACAAGTTGAGTATTATTATTATTACTATTTTCTTTTGAACAGGAGCCCATTGTTAAGGCCAAAATGGCAATAATTAAAATCTTTACTTTTTTCATTTTACTTTATTTAATTAATAATTTAATAAATTTGAAAAAAGTATTGTTCGGGCATAAGCAAGCACTAATTTAATTTGATTAAAAGAGTAACGCAATGTTTGGCAATGTAGTATGGATAAAAAATAATAAAAGGACAGTAATAAAATCTCAGGGGATTATGCAAAACGTAATCCCCTGAAATTTAAGAGTCTTCACTTTCAATATCACTTCCATTCATATCATTTACAAAGTCGCGGTGCGACTTGAGTACATTTACAGCATATAGAATCAAGTTCTTACTTTCTGCCAGGATATTCAGGTACAGGAGGCTGTTTTTCGTTCCCACTACATTGGCCTTGATTCTCTTAATTTGATTTTTTGTTGTCTCGTCAATTGTATTCAGAATCAGTTGCTGCTGCTCTAATATATCCTGAAGATTTGAATAATCCTTATCATTAATATCTTTAGTAAGCATCTTAACAAGTTTGTTCATCTCCTTTTGTATTCTTTCAAGTTCAGTAACCTGATCAGGAAGCAGACCCTTATGATTATTGTCAACATGCTCAAGGCATGGCCGTGCGATGAAAGTTATTGTATGAGCAATTTCACGTAAATAATCAAGCACCTGAACATAATAGTGTCCTGATTCGACGGAACTTTCCTCAAGCTGTCTGATAATCTTCTCAACGTTGTCTCTTGATTTTTTTGTTTTCTTGTTTATCTTATCGACTTCCTTATTTATTTTTCTGAGTTTTTTAAGATCTTCATTAGCAAGAGCGTTAAATATTTTTTCGATTAGTTCACCAGCATTGACCAGCACATTAACCACATTATTCGAGCTTTTAACTACTAAGCTCTCATTTGTAAGTTCCTCATTATCTATTTCGACATCATTTTTCTCTTCTGCAACTTTTTCTTTATGAATAATGTGCGTCCGGTAAATAATAAATGCAGCGAAAAGCACAAGGGCTATAATTGCAATAAATCCACCGTAAGATATCAGGTATGCCAGAACAAAAGCCGCTGTAAAAGCCGCCAAAGCAGTAAAAAACCAACCACCGATTACCGAAAGAACACCTGAAATTCTATAAACTGCACTTTCACGCCCCCACGCGCGGTCAGCCAGTGAAGTACCCATTGCAACCATAAATGTAACATAAGTAGTTGACAATGGAAGTTTCAAAGATGTACCAAATGCAATAAGGATACTGGCAACAACCAATGTTACAGAAGCTCTAATCATATCAAATGCAGGTGCGTCATTCCCTAGTTTTTTTTGATTCTTAGTAAATACTGTCTGATCAAAGTTTTTTTTAATTTTTTCGTTCAATCGCTTAGGGAGTAATTTTTCAAAAAAGTTTGCAGCATTACTCGAACTTCTTACCAGAACCCTTGAAAATCCTGTTGCGTCAAAACGTTCAAAGCCCTCATTCTGCCTTCCCAGGTCGAGGGATGTCTTAACAACAGATTTTGCTTTTTTTGAGAGCCATAAGGTAATAACCATTATTAAACCTGCAATCAGGAGAAATAGAGTCGGAGTTTTAATTTTTCCTGTCAATGCCACCATAAGGAAGTTGTCAGGTTGTGCATCAGGATGTGCAATAAATTCTTTATATGATTCAAGTCCAGCCAGTGGAACCCCTATAAAGTTTACAAGGTCGTTGCCTGCAAATGCCATTGCAAGGGCAAAAGTACCAACCAGAACAATTAGTTTTAAAATGTTCAGTTTGAATAACCACGACAAAATTTGTAAAACAATAGTCCAGACAACGAAACTGATTCCTACAATAGCAAGTGAATTGTTATGGATAAAGTCTTTTGTTTCTTCCGACATAAATGACGATCCCTTTGCGCCTTTTATAAGAATAAAATAGGTAATAGCAGTTATCGCAAATCCGCCCCACAAGCTACCCCAGTGTTTCAACTTTTTTTCATAATCGAACGAAAATAAAAGTCTGCTTAAATATTGAATTATGGCACCAACAGAAAATGCGACGACCACAGAGAGCAGGATGCCCGCAATAATTGCCAGGGCCTTGGCTGAATTTATATATGAACTTAGTGGTAATGAATCGGGATTTTGAGTTATCTTTATTAATGATACGGCAACAGCTGCACCAAGCAGTTCAAACACTATTGAAACTGTAGTTGACGTTGGTAAACCAAAAGTATTGAAAAGGTCAAGCAGGATAACATCGGTTATCATTACAGCTAGAAATATGATAATAATCTCGGAAAAATAAAAATGTTGCGGATTAAAAATGCCTTTACGTGCAACTTCCATCATTCCGCTCGAAAATGTTGCCCCAAACAAAATTCCCAAGGCGGCGACAATCATTATTACTCTGAAAGAGGCTGCCTTTGACCCTATCGCTGAATTCAAAAAGTTTACAGCATCGTTACTCACTCCAACAACGAGATCTGAAATAGCAAGAAGGAAAAGGATTACGATGAGGATAAGATAAATTGACTCCATAA
>JAOZLR010000443.1 GCA_029934735.1 Bacteroidales bacterium | reverse complement strand
ATTATAGCAATAATAATGTAAATCTGAAAACGAATAATAGATCTGCTTTTAGCTTTCTGCTCATTTATTTCGGATATCTTCTTCAGCAGGTGCCGTATTCTGATAAAGGCAGTATCGCCTTTTACTATATAATCATAAGCACCGTTACGCATTGTGTCAACAGCAATGTTCACATCATCAGAAGCAGTGAGAAAAACAGTTTGTGTGTCTGGCCATCGTTTCCTGATCTTTTTGAGAATATCCATACCTGTCAGATCCTTTTCCAGAAAGTAGTCAAGCAAAGCAATATCAGGCTTTGTGTTGAGATTCTGGAGCGCCTCTGTCCCCGAAGAAAAGGCAATAACATTTTCATAGCCCAGTTTTTCAAGCTCTTTTTTAATAAGATTCAAATATAAAATATCATCCTCTACAACAAAAATGGTCTCACGCTTAGATGATTTCATGTTTTTTCTGTTTTAAAGTTATAACCTACGTTAAACTACTAATTCTTAATTATTCTTTTTACAATTACAGCATTATCCTGAACTACTTTAATAAAATAGATTCCTGCCGTCAGCCCGACAATTGGTATCTCAACCTGCCGGCTACTGTCAACTATTTCAAGTCTCTTATGGATATTACCTAACAAATCAATAATAGTTATTTCGATTTTTGAATTTCCAAAATTACTAAAATTTATTTTAATAAAACTATTTGCCGGATTTGGGTGAATTTTTATACTGAAATTGTCGGTTGTCTTATAATTTTCAATTTTAACAAAAGTTCCGTTTAAAGATGTAACTCCTGTATTTTCAGGATCAAGCCAGGGTTTAAGCTGTGCTGTATCAGCAGTTCCGTTTGATGTCCAGTGGTATGAGAATTTTCCGTAATAATCCGGGTCTTCCTGATCATCGCAAGAAGCATAACCTCCTGTTAATGTCCCGATAACATTTCCAAGTGAATCAAACAATGGCGAGCCTGATGATCCAGGCTCGGTTACTCCCCAATTATTATAAGTTTCTGACCAAAAAACTTTCCAGTGAGATGGAAGTCCGTTGCCATTATAGGGAGATGTTTGCAAAGGAGTCGTAAAAGTTGATATTTTTTGAATATCTCCCTCAGGATGATGAATCGTTACTCCTTGTGAAACAACAACATTATTGGTGTTCCAACCATTAAAGTAAAGGTTGTAATCAATTGGTATATTATCCTGTAATAAAGCGAGGTAGAAGTCCGATCCATCAAGCGAATGATTGCCTCCCTGCGCTACCTTTGTTGCTCCAGTAAAAGAGTTCGACCCGGGCTCCACGGTCGGATTTTCACATCCATTGGCAAAATAATTAAAATAAAAAATCCACTCATCAAGGTCTTCCTGTGTGGCATAATGGCCAAACTTATATGCACAATGATCGGCAGTCAGGATATACGGGGTTTCATCATTCCTTGCATTGTTGAGCAATGAACCAGAGCACCAGTAAGCTGCTCCTCCCACTTTGATCTGAATTCGGCAAACACCATGCTTCTCATTCTGCCAGTCATCACCTTCTGGTGAGCAATTGATATTTACCTCACATTCATCAGAACCGCCAAAGCCTTTTTCATTGCTGTAAACCCCTCTGTAAGCATATCCAAAGTCTTTAATAGTCATTTCGGGCAACTCCTTTACATTTGATGGCGAATTATATTCAAGGATAACTGTATTTCCTAAAATAAGGCCTGTGGCAAAATGACCGCTTTCACGATTATTATTTGATGAAAAGGCTCCAAGCAACTGTTTGCCCGATTCATCATACAAATACAATTTACCTCCTTCGGGCAGTTTAAAATCATTGAAATACAAACTAATAGCCTCTGCTCCTTCCGAAAAAAGTTTAAGCCTCCAAATCCTGCTACCATCACCGATATCTTCCCATGTGCCTGAATTGCTGACATTTAAGTTTGTTGGAAGTAGAACAGCAAATCTATATGAGCCATCCTTATACTGCTTTGCATCCTCTTCTGCCAGCTGGTTCAGGTCGGGAGGTGTCATAAAGATTTCCTGAAAAGTTGATGAGACATTTTTAGAAAAACTTAACGGAGTTCCCCCTTCACTTATTTGAGCTGATACAAACTCTGATAAAAGTAAAATAATAAATACCGGAATTATTTTGCTATAATCTCTCATATACAGGATCTTACTCAATTACTAATTGATTTGAACAACGTATTGTTTTAAAGTCCAAATATATATAAAAAACTGACTATTTTGGGAAATAGAAATTTGATTTATAAACTTTTTTGTTAACATCGAAATATTAAATCTGCAAGATAGCGGGAATTATTATAATTTTGCTGGCAAAATTGAACAGGAGAATTATGATAGATAAACTTGAAGCAATATATAACAGGTGGAAAGAAATAGAAGTAGAGATGAACGATCCGGCAGCAATGGCGGATATGAAAAAATTCATCAAACTCAGTAAAAGTTACAAAGAGTTACAGCCGATTATTGACGCTTATAATGAGTATAAAGTCATACTTGGAAACATCGACTCAACAAAGAAACTGTTAAAGACAGAGAAAGATGATGAGTTCAGGGAGATGGCAAAAGAAGAGCTTAATGATTTGATTAAGCGAAGAGATAACATTGAAGAAGAGATCAGGCTGATGCTTATCCCAAAAGATCCTCAGGATAGTAAAAATGCAATAGTTGAGATAAGAGCGGGAACAGGAGGCGATGAGGCGAGTATTTTCGCAGGTGACCTTTACCGTATGTACACGAAATTTACAGAAACGAAGGGTTGGAA
>JAOZLR010000442.1 GCA_029934735.1 Bacteroidales bacterium | reverse complement strand
ACAGCTTAATGATTTTCTATTAAGCGAGAACGACCAATATAAACCTCGTTTATTAGTTCTTAATTATCCCTCAAATCCTGATGGGGGAACATATTCATCGGATGAACTTAAAAAAATAGCTAAGATTGCAAGAAGACACGAAATGATTATTTTCTCGGATGAAATTTATGGGCAATTGCATTATAAAGGAAAACATATTTCAATTGCACGGTTTTATCCTGAAGGAACGATTATCAGCTCAGGCCTGTCCAAATGGTGCGGGGCCGGTGGATGGCGTTTGGGAACTTTTGCATTCCCACCCGATTTCGATTGGTTGATAAATGCTATGGCTGCTGTTGCCAGTGAAACATACACATCAGTTAGTGCTCCGATACAATATGCAGCCGTCAGGGCATTTAGGGGTGGGATATTAATTGAGAGATATTTATGGCATGTTCGTCGCATTCTTTCACATCTCGGAGATCGTTGCGCTGAAATATTGCGTGAAGCAGGAATACAGGTTCATTCTCCGGACGGAGCGTTTTATCTTTTTCTTGATTTTTCACCATTATCAACAAAATTGAACAAGAAAGGCATAACAGGCAGTAAGAAACTTTGTGAAAAATTACTACAGGAGGCTGGCGTAGCAATATTACCGGGTGAGGCTTTTCAGCGTCATCCTGAAGAATTAACTGCCCGCCTGGCTTATGTTAATTTTGATGGTGCAAAAGTCTTGTCAATGAGTGAAACAATACCTCTTAGCGAGAATCTTCCTGAAGATTTTGCTGATAATTATTGCATTTCTGTGATTCAAGCCGTACAGAAAATAGCTGATTGGGTAAACTCTAAATAGTTGAATTCAGTAATCAAAAGTAAGCATGTAGTATTTTTTTAAAGATTAAAACAAAGGAAAAACAGATAGTTATTATGAAAAGAATTGTAGAAAGCCATCAAGAATACTTTTTTGACAAAGAAAATGCGAATGAATATTTGAACAATGCAAAAAATGCTTCGAAAGCGAGATATAGTAATTTTTTGTCTTCATTAAAAAAGTTGGATATTAAGGGCAGATATTTAGAAGTTGGATGTGGCCCGGGAATTCTGACACAGGTTGTTGCAATGCAACATCCCAAAGCAGAAATCATCGCAAATGATATATCGCCCGAAATGATTAAACTTGCTCAACAGGACTTAGCTGATAATTTAAAAACAAGGATTAAATATGAGATTGGTGATGCCTGTGATATTAATTCTATCAAAGATTTTGGGAAGTTTGATTTGATTTATTCAACTTTTACTCTACATCATTGGGATAATGCGGAACTGGCAATAAAAAACTTATACTCAATGCTAAACAACAATGGACTGCTTTATATACACGATTTGAAAAGGGTTTTCTGGCTATATTATGTTAAATCGGAAAGTGGATTTTTTAATTCAATCAGGGCTGCATACAGACCGGATGAAATCAAAGCTATATTGAATAAAACAGGAATTAAAAATTATAAGATTAATTCAATTTTTCCATTTTTTATGCAGTCTGTTTTGATAAGAAAATAATATCTGTTTAGAAAATGTTAATAACATAAACAGTTAATAAACTATTCGTTATGATTTCACCACTATTCAGTCATTTGTTAATACCATATCTGGTAGCTATGTTTCTCGCAGTTAATATGGGCGGAAGTGGAACGGCCCCCGCTTTTTCGGCAGCTTATGGGTCAAATATTATTCGCAAGAGCCTGATCCCAGGATTGTTTGGAATTATGGTTTTTCTAGGAGCTATCATTGCCGGAAAGGGGACGACCACGACTGTTGGTAAAGGATTATTAGATCCGGAAATGATGAGCTTCACAGTTGTTTCGATAATTCTGTTTTCAGTGGCAATTGCCCTGCTTATAGCAAACCTGTTTGGAATTCCACAGTCAACAAGCCAGGCAACAGTAATGGCGGTTACAGCACCAGCTATCTATTTTCACGCTTTTAATTCGGATAAATTATTGTTTGAGATAATCCCAACCTGGTTTATATTACCGGTTATCTCATTTTTTATCAGCTTGCTAATAGGGAAATACATTTACCGGCCAATTAGAAAAAGAGGATACACTATTTCTAAAAAGGTGAATAAAACCCCTATACTAAGATGGTTAGTCATTATAATGTCTCTTTATGTTGCTTTTTCAATCGGGGCAAACAATGTGGCAAATGCTGCCGGGCCAATTGCCTCAATGACAATGAATGAATTAAACATTGCCAATATTGATAAAAACTTCATATTAATAATGATACTTGCAACTTTGATTGTTGCACCAAGCTTTGGAATTGGAAGTTCATTATTTGGACATAAGATTGTAAAAAAAACAGGTAAGGAGATAGTATTGTTTGGGGAAATTGAAGCTGTTATAATTGCATTTATATCGGCAAGTCTCCTTCTAATTGCTTCATTAACAAAAGGAATCCCAACATCACTAGTGCAATTGAATGTTGCTGCTATCCTGGGGATCGGGGTTGCTAAACTGGGGTTCAAAAATATTTTCAGGAAAACCGAAGTAAATAAATTTTTTGTAATGTGGATAGTAGCACCAATTATTGCTTTTGGATTATCCTTGTTGTTGACTTATTTAGCTGATAGATTGGGGTTGTTATGAATCATTAATATTGAAAAATCTTTCGTCAATTTTTTGTACCTTGCGTCCATATTCTAAGTGTTTTGCCTGTGAGTCAAATTAATTATCGGAAATTGGCCGAAATTTTTACGGACACGTTGCATCATGAAACTGTTGCAGGTATTGTTCG
>JAOZLR010000441.1 GCA_029934735.1 Bacteroidales bacterium | reverse complement strand
CAGTAATTATTCCAAATAGGCGCGATTATTCTGTTATCGTCATTGGTACCGTAATCTGCCATTATCAGGCAGGCTGCCGGTGGAATATCCCAATTATTATAAGCATCGTTGAGATAATTCTCAATTGTATTTACACTGTTGCCACCAATTTCATCAAGAGTAACAATCTTAGTAAGGATGCCCTGGTTGGTTCTAAAAACCTTAATAGAATCTGCCCATTGCTGAAATTCTGCACCATTGGGCGTAATAATAAGGTATTCGCAACCTGTCAAATCTTTGTACTGAGTTGATTTATTGTAATCAATTTCCGGAATAGAGCTCTCATTTAAAAATGCATCTCTTATGGTGGGATCCATCCAGCGACTCCTTAATCGGTCATCACCAAAATATCCGTTTCCTCCTGTAAAAGATATTTTTACTTTAATATCTCTGTAAATAATCAATTGTTTTGTTACAGGATTATATTGGAAAGGTGTAATTCCCAGAATAACAGCATCCACCCCTCTCAGTTCTGTCTGCTCTGAAAGTAGAAATGGCTTTTCAGGATAAAAGGAATCTGTTGTATAAATATCATTATTTCTTGTATATTCCAGAGGGCCATCTTCGGTGTCCCATGGAATTCTTGGCGAAGGTTCGATATCAACATTTCCAATAGTCTCTTTTCTGAAGCTGACAATCGTCAATTCTGCCTTTGCTCCTTCAGGAATGGCAATAAAATTACTGACTGCCGGTAGATTTGGAGCTCCTTCATTACCAGGAAGAAAAACATCCGGCAGAGAAATTTTCTGAACAGTTGAGCCGTTAAGTTGCTTGTTTGCAATACCGAATGATTCGATTGAGAAATTTACAATTACCTCCTGACTACTCTGTGAAACTATTGACAGTCCCTGTTTTCCCCAAGTATCAGGGTATTTTATTTCATCAGCAATAGTTATTAAAAATGCAAAGACCAGGGTAATCAGAATAGATAGCTTTTTCATGTTTTTCTCCTCTATAAAAGGTTCTACTTATCGTTTAGACAAGGCATACCTTATGTTTACTATTATTAATTGATAATTATCTTTTTGTTTACTACGGATTTGTCATTTTTGATCAAAATATAATATAATCCTGCATTTGTATCAGCAAGGCTGATATTAATCAAACTCGTTTTTATATCATTTTGTTCATATATAACCTCTCCAACAGAATTGTAAATCTTTATTGAACTGCCTATATAATCAGCTTCATCCATATTAATAACAAATGAGCCGTTATTTGGATTTGGATAGATTTTAATTCTTGTTAAAGCATCTTCTTCAATTCCTTCACAAACATAACATTCAACAGACAAAGTTTCCGAATAGTCACTCTCACCGCAATCATTGATCGCTTTCACACTGATAGTTACATCTCCTTCCCAAAATTCTGTATAATTTACTGTTGCAGAGGTCTCGCTACCTGTAATTTCACCAGCTTCAGCAGGCTCCAGCAACCATTCGTAGGTTATTGCATTGACAGAGCCTGTGGTTGTATATTCCTGTGTAAGCATTTCCGGGTTGTTAGAACAAACAATAGTCTCGCCCTCAGGAATTGCCGGAATATCAGGAACCGTATTAACAGTTATGTAATCGTCGAGAGTCAACATACTAGTATTTGTTCCGTCCGAAACCGTAAGAGTGACATCGAATGAGCCGGAATTATAATACATTATTGTAGGGTTTTCCATATTGGAGGTACCTGGAGTTCCTCCCTCAAAAGTCCATTCCCAGGTTATAATATCTCCGGTTGACAAATCAGTAAATTCAATAGTTTCTTCTTCACAAATATCTGTTGTACTTGCCGAAAAAGAAGCCTGCAATGATGCTGTCAGGCCAAAGAAGTTAAGGTATTCTGCCATAAGTTCTTCTTTTGTTGAAGGAGAACTTCCATCAGTCAATCCGCCAAATTCATGTGAAGCGCCAATGGTTTTATAGGATCCTTCATCGAAAGCAACAGCAGTACCATAGCTTGGATTTTGATTTTCAAAAATTAAAACTGCAGGTGATATGGGGCTAATATGATCTATCCAGCTATTGTCACCATTGTAATTGAACGACATTCCTTCAGTGAATGTTCCGCTTTGTCCCAAAATAGTACTAAGATCTGAAGAACCGTCAGATTCAGGATTGATATTAAACATTGGATGAACAGGAGTTGAAGCATCATAATACCAGGTATCACCACCTTCCATATAAAGGGAGCCACCGTTATTCAGAAAATCGGCAAGAGCCTGTCCTTCGGATGCTGAAAGAGTATGATTGTCACTGTATATTCCAAGGCAAACGAAGATTGAACTATAAATATCCAAAGAAGCCGGGAATGAAGTTGTATATTCAGCAGATAGGCCGTTAGCTTCAATTGCTGCTTGCATAGCAGACCCTGAATTAGTATTTCCATCCATATCAATGATAACTACCGGTATTTGCCCGATTACGAAATTCATTGAAAAATTGTTTGTATAAGTTCCTCCATTGGAAGTTACATCAAGGTCTATTCCGGCAGGCTGCCCGGCAGGTGTCGAAGCATTGGCTGTAACAGTAAAAGTTCCTTCACCGGTTTCACCCTGTGCAAGGGTTCCAAAATCAGCAGTCCCTGCAACAATGGCAAGATACGCAGAGGTTGTTGATATCTCTCCAGAAATATTTTCGGCAGCAACATCTCCATTATTTTTTAGTGTAACAATCAGATCAACGGTTTCTCCCGGGTCAATTTTCCCATTATTATTTCCATTTGAATCGTCAATCACATAATCATACATT
>JAOZLR010000084.1:5747-9167 GCA_029934735.1 Bacteroidales bacterium | reverse complement strand
GCTGAACTATCAAATTTGGGGCTTAAGGTCGAAAACAAATACTATTTTGACACTCTGAAGGTTGAACTCCCGGATGCAGGAGCTCTTAACTTACTTAAAGCAATCGCTATAAAAAATGCAATTAATTTCAGATACATCGACAATAAAACAATCGGGATAAGCATTGACGAAACAACGGGAACGGATGATATTGAAATGATTATTGAAACCCTGACAATTGCTATCGGGAAAGAATTCAATGGCACACTTATCAAATCAAAGGACAGTAATAAGTTTGCTTTTCCTGAAAAGCTGGTCAGAAAATCAAATTATATGACCCATCCTGCTTTCAATTCTTATCATTCTGAAACTGAGATGATGAGATATATGAAAAAGCTTGAGAACAGGGATTTGGCTCTTAATCGCACCATGATACCTCTCGGCTCGTGTACAATGAAGCTTAATGCTGCAGCTGAGATGTTTTCGTTAAGCTGGCCTGAGTTTGGGGCATTACATCCCTTTGTTCCAAAAAATCAGGCAGCAGGCTATGCAGAGCTGATTGGTAATCTTGAAGAAGACCTTTGCGAGATTACCGGTTTCGATGCTATATCATTTCAACCTAATTCAGGAGCGGCAGGAGAATACACAGGATTAATGGTAATAAGGGAGTACTTAAAAAGTATCGGGCAAGAAGATCGAGACACTTGCCTTATCCCATCATCGGCACATGGCACAAACCCAGCCAGTGCAGTAATGGCAGGAATGAACGTCGTTGTTGTGAAGTGTGATGAAAACGGCAATGTTGATATCAGCGACCTTAAAGAAAAATCAGGACAACACAAAGAGCACCTCGCCGCAATTATGATAACCTATCCTTCGACACACGGAGTTTTTGAGGAGGGAATACTTGAGATAATGGATATTATTCATAATAATGGCGGGCAGGTTTATATGGACGGTGCGAATATGAATGCACAGGTAGGCCTTACAAGTCCGGGATTAATCGGAGCTGATGTTTGTCACCTCAACCTGCATAAAACCTTTGCAATTCCTCACGGTGGTGGTGGCCCGGGAGTAGGGCCAATAGGTGTTGCAAAGCACCTGACACCTTTTCTGCCAAAACATCCTTTAGTCGAAACAGGAGGAGAGTCTGGTATTACTGCTGTTGCTTCAGCACCTTTCGGAAGCCCAATGGTTTTACCTATTTCTTATGGTTATATAAAAATGGCAGGAGGAGATGGTCTTACCGAGGCAACAAAATATGCCATACTTAACGCAAATTATCTGAAATCGGAGCTAAAAGGAGATTATGACATCCTTTATACAAATAGCAACGGCAGGGTTGCTCATGAAATGATACTTGATTGCAACATTTTTCATAAGTCAGCAAATGTACCGGTAATTGATATTGCAAAACGTTTAATGGATTACGGATTCCACGCCCCAACTGTGGCATTCCCGGTTCACGGAACATTGATGGTAGAGCCTACAGAGAGTGAATCAGTTGAGGAGATGGACAGATTTATAGAGGCAATGTCAAAAATCAGAGAGGAGATCAGAGATATTGAAGAGGGCAAATCTGACAAAACAAATAACCCTATAAAAAACGCTCCTCACACTGCCAGGATGGTTACATCTGACAATTGGGAGTTTCCATATTCTCGTCAGAAAGCTGCATATCCTGTTGAATTTGATCTTGTTGATAAATACTTTGCACCTGTAACAAGAATAGATGATGCCTGGGGCGACAGAAATCTTATTTGTACTTGTATTCCTATTTCGGAATACAAAGAAGAGTCCGATTAAAAGCCTGAACAACTGACATCATTACGATTACGTACTTTCTTAATTTTTCGCAGACAGAAAACAAAAAGAAAATTTGCATAACAGCCAATATTTTGGTATTTTTGCAGCCTGAATAATCTTTAAATATGAATTTATAGTCTAAATTATTAGTATTTCAATGGAAAATGCAAAACGGTTAGTAGATGATATTAACAGAAAGGTCAGCAAACTAATTGAAAAACAAAATTCGTTAAAAACTAAAAATAGAGACTTAATTAATAAACAAAAAGAGTTAATTAGAACAATTGAGGAACAAAATAAATTAATTGAAAAGCAAAATGAACAAAACGCAATGTTAAGAATTGCGAATTCTGTTAAACCAGAAGAAGGAACAATTGATGTAAAAAAGAGAATAGATATACTGGTGCGGGAGATTGACACGTGTATAGGGCTTTTAAACAATTAATTAATTACAGATTTTAATGAATGAATTTACAATATCAGTAACAATTGCCGACAGGCCATACAGATTGACAATAACAAGGGATGATGAAGAAATAATAAGAAAAGCTGCTCAAACGTTAAATAATACGATAAAGGATTATTCAAGTAATTATGCATTTAACGATAAGCAGGATTTGTTGGCGATGGCGGCGTTGGAATACGCAACTAATTCCTTTAAAAAGGAAAATGAACTCACGAATGTGGATAAGGAATTAGATGAGAAATTGAAGGATATTGACTTTATTCTTACTGAGAATCTTAAAATTGATTAAAAGCAAGTTCTTTGAAAATATTTTGAGCATATTGCTCAATCACAATTTACCCGCATAAATTCAAATAATGTTTGTAAACTCAACATTTACACATTCAGGTGATGCTCAGGGATTCGTAGGACAGGCCTCATTCCGTTCCGATAGCTATCGGAAATCCCGGAACTTCTGTTAGCTCAGAAGCAGTGGACGTTCGAAAAATCCGGCTAACCTAATCTTGTCCAGCTGGGGTTTACTAGCTCGATGAATTATGCGGGTATTTTTTTTACATCTATTACCTTCTATAAAATTTATAAAATATGGAAGTATTAATTTTTATTATTGTTGGAGTTATTGCATTCGCCATTGGCTTTGTATTTTCAAATTCATTGCTAAGAAAGAAGATAGAAAAGAAAAGTGAAAATATTCTCAGTGAAGCAAAGGAAAAAGCTGAGGTTCTGAAAAAGGAAAAAATTCTTCAGGCAAAGGAAAAGTTTTTACAACTAAAAACTGAACATGAGAAGATTATTAATGAGAAGAATGCAAAAGTCCATTCAAACGAAAATCGCCTGAAACAAAAAGAGGCAAATTTTCAGCAAAGGATGGAAGATTTTCAGAGAAAAAACAAAGAGCTTGAAACAATCAGAGGTAATCTTAATGCACAGCTCGACCTTGTAAATAAAAAGCAGTCAGAGCTTGAAAAATCTCACAAACAACAAGTTGAAGCCCTTGAGACCATTTCCGGTCTTTCGGCCAATGATGCAAAAGAGCAATTATTGGAGGCTTTAAAAGATGAAGCCAGAACCGAAGCTATGTCTCAGATATCTGAAATTGTTGATGAGGCAAAGCTTACTGCAAACAGGGAAGCAAAGAAAATAATTGTGGAAACAATTCAGCGTACGGC
>JAOZLR010000084.1:0-5647 GCA_029934735.1 Bacteroidales bacterium | reverse complement strand
GCTACTATTGACCTTGGCATTCACGGTATGCATCACGAACTTATCAGAATGGTCGGGAAGATGAAATACCGCTCTTCATACGGGCAAAATCTGTTGCAGCACTCAAAAGAGGTTGCTAATTTATGTGCTACTATGGCTGCTGAACTGGGACTAAACCCGAAGCTGGCCAAAAGAGCAGGGCTACTTCACGATATAGGTAAGGTGCCTGATAACGAACCGGAGCTTCCCCACGCACTTCACGGAATGAAACTAGCTGAGAAGTTTAAAGAAAAACCGGAAGTTTGTAATGCAATTGGTGCTCACCATGATGAGATTGAGATGAAAAATCTGATTGCCCCTATTGTTCAGGTATGCGATGCCATTTCAGGTGCCAGGCCCGGAGCAAGAAGAGAAGTTGTTGAGGCTTACATTCAAAGGTTAAATAAGCTGGAAGAACTGGCTCTTGCCTATCCCGGAGTTGTTAAGACTTATGCTATTCAGGCAGGCCGCGAACTGAGAGTGATCGTTGGTGCCGACAAAGTGGGTGATAGTGAAGCTACTCAGATATCTTATGATCTTTCAAAGAAGATTCAGGATGAAATGACTTATCCGGGACAAATTAAGGTCACTGTTATCAGGGAGGTTAGGTCTATTAGCTATGCGAAATAGGTTTATTGGAATACCATAATTATTATAAAATATGCTGTTGCGAAAGCTTGTGAATTATTTGGGCTAGAAGTTTCTGTAATCGAAAGTTTCAATATCACGCATTTTGTTATCGCGGCAATTACCTTTAAAATAATTCATATGAATAAGGCGCATCAGGTTAAGGCGTAATCCTGCATATATACTCATTCCTGTAAAATCTGAAATTTTCAAAAAAGGGTTTATATTATCAGAACCAACATAAAACCCTCCATACCTTATTGCAAAACCGATAAGAGGCACCGGTTCCCATTCATAAAATGCAATCGGGAGACTTACTTCAAACTTTGCAGATTCCCATCTTGGAGTAATTGAAAGAATTGTTGGCCTTTTAACAGATGCAGCTCCAAATTTAAATCCGTATATTAGTGTTGCATTAAGATAAAATCGATTCCACATCCAGCGATCGTACTGAAGGCTGACTGCAGTTGGCAGGTACATAGTTAAACTTGATTTTACAGCAGAAGGCTCACCAAAGTAATGTGCTATCTTGAGATTAATTTCATCAATTGTTGAAGAAGGCAGGGTATCTTCAGGTTCATACCAGTCGGCAGAAGCATCCGTGTAGTTAATACTTTCGGCATTTTTTGTAAATTTAATATATCCCAAATCAAGAATTGAAAACCCTATTTTGTAATTATAACTATCATAGGCTTGCTCACAAAGCTTTGAAAAGTATCCATTTCCATGACCTTTCCTTGTCTTTTGGTATGTGATGCCAATATCAGCACCAAAACCCATCCCCCTTTTAAACGAACCTTCAAATGAATTATCACTGTAATCAACAGGTAGTGAGTATCCATAGCTTAAGGATGTATTTCTTAAGTGGGCAGAACTGTCACTCTCAATTAAATAATCTACATTATCTACAGAAGTATAAAGTCCGGAATAACCAAACAGAGGTTTCAGTGTTATTCCTAACGACCAGAACTCCCATTTCTGGCGATTAAAAAGATATGAATAGCTTAAACCTATTTCGAGCCAGGATAGAGAGGCCGCCATTATAGGCTTATCATGTTGATACAACTTCATCTGTTGAGGAGTATAGTCAATGGCTTCATAAAGAAAGGTTGCAACATCAGGTGGGAGGTTGTTAAACGAGGTTAAGGTTCTGTATGAACTGCTCAGCCCGAAAGCATGCTTTCCATAAACTACCATAGCTCCGGGCCCGATTATTTTCAAATCGATATAACCGCTTTTAAATTTATCATTATTATAGTAGTCAAAATTTCTCTCTTCACCCTCACTTGTGTAATAAACAGGCTCTTTCCTATTAAACAATAAATCGTAGAAGTCATCGCTGGTGATATATGCATAATTATTGTCGAACGACATATTAAAACCAACCAAATTATAATCCATATACAGCTTTGAGCCAACCATACCTGAGGGATTCAAACCAATACCCATCACTCCTGAATAATTGCTATTGGCAATCCCTAACATGTCCTGGCTATAGGCATTCAGAGCCAATAATACGGAAATAAACGTAATTAATATTAGCTTCCTAAATTTGTACAAATTAATCTTCTTTATCCTGAACGGCTACAAATACAATAAATAACCACCCAAATAATTCTCATTACAAACGATTTCTCTTTTAAAAAATTACATTTGGCTTATTCAGCGCAAATATAAAGCATTTATAGATTAACCAAAATAAAAAAGGCCAGAAAGCACCAGTTTAACCATAGCTTTCTGACCTAATTAACCAACCAAAACCAAATTTTACAAATAAAAATTAACCACCATGAAAAATTTCTCAGATTACATTTTGTTTGATGATAATTTTTTTTCAAAGAACACTTCACCTTATTCAATTGATGTGCCAAAAATCATAATCAACTATTTATCAATCTGTTATAATACCATCCTAAGACCTGCTTAACCATTTAACGCTATACTAAACACACAAGCATCACAATATCAGCATCTTATCACATTTTCCAATGTTGGATAATTTTGGAACAAATATCCAAAAACGTAATTTTTTCCGAGAACGGATATAGGTCTATAAAAAAATCTGGTGTCTATTTTTGGGAAATAGTCCCGAAAAGATCAAAATAGTCTGCTTTTGAGACTTTTACATCAACGAAACTTCCTACATCAATTTCAGAATTATTTGTGGAGATCAAAACTTCATTATCTACTTCCGGAGAGTCATATTCAGTACGGCCAACAAAGTAGTCTCCCTCTTTTCTATCAATAAGAGTTTTAAATACTTTACCAACCTTCTCATTATTCAATTGCAATGAAATACCCTGCTGCAAGTCCATTATTGCTTCCACTCTTTCCTGCTTTACCTCGTCAGGCACATCATCTTCTAATTTAAAGGCTGCCGTATCCTCTTCCGGAGAGTATGCAAAAACACCCAGCCTTTCAAACCTGACCTCACTAATAAAATCGAGCAATTGCTGAAAGTCTTTTTCTGATTCTCCAGGGTATCCTGTAATAAGAGTTGTTCGCAATGCAGCATCCGGAATAGTGTTCTTAACCTTTTCAAGCAACCTGTATGTATCAGTCTGGTTATGCCCGCGTTTCATCGACTTTAATATCTTATCGCTTATGTGCTGAACCGGCATATCCACATAATTGCAAATATTTTCTCTCTCCTTCATTATATCCAGAACTTCCATCGGGAATGCGTATGGATAGAGATAGTGCAGCCTCAGCCATTTCAATCCCTGAATAGATGACAAACGGCCAATAAGCTCAGCAAGCATATTCTTTTTATACAGATCAAGGCCATAATAGGACAAATCCTGAGAAATCAGAATAATCTCCTTAACTCCTCTATCAACTAGTTTTTGTGCTTCAACAACAATTTCATCTACAGGTCTTGAGATGTGTTTTCCTCTGATAAAAGGTATTGCACAGAAAGAGCATCTTCTGTCGCAACCTTCTGCAATTTTCAGATATGCAAAATGTGAGGGAGTAGTTAAAACCCTTTCGCCAACAAGCTCTTTTCTGTATTGACCTCCTAGTTCAGCTACTATCTTACTTATATCATTTACACCAAAATAGCTATCCACATCTTCAATCTCGTTCTGCAAATCTTTTTTATACCTTTCGGAAAGGCAGCCCATAACATAAACTTTCTCAATCAGGCCGTTTTTCTTTGCTTCGACAAAATCCAGTATTGTGTCAATCGACTCCTGCTTTGCATCATGAATAAACCCGCAAGTATTTATCACCACCACATCAGCTTTGCTATCATCTTTTTCAAATGTGACTTCAATATTATTTGAATTCAATTGCCCCATCAATACCTCTGAATCCACAAGGTTTTTTGAACAACCAAGTGATATCAGGTTTATTTTTTTATTTGTGGATTTTGTTTTCAAAATAATTAATGTTATTTAACCCCTCACCTTTTTCCTCTCCCTCTGGATAGGAATGAAATAATTGAAAGTTTAGACTGTATATTTCATTAACTACATTTGTTATATATTTTTATTAAAAAATGTATTTGGATTCATTCATACATTTAATTAAAAAGACTATCAACAAATTCAGCACGATTAAAGACCTGAAGGTCTTCCATTTTTTCGCCTATACCGATATATTTCACCGGGACTTTGAACTGGTCGGAAATCCCAATAACAACACCACCTTTTGCTGTACCGTCGAGTTTGGTAAGTGCAAGTGCATTCACTTCGGTAGCTGCCGTAAACTGTCGCGCCTGCTCTATTGCATTCTGACCTGTTGAGGCATCAAGAATAAGTAAAATTTCGTGGGGAGCATCCGGAACAACCTTTTGCATAACTCTTTTTATTTTAGTGAGTTCATTCATAAGATTTACCTTGTTATGAAGGCGTCCGGCAGTATCAATTATCACAACATCTGAATCTTTGGCCAATGCAGATTTAAGAGTATCAAAGGCAACGGAGGCCGGATCTGCATCCATTCCCTGATCAACAATCGGCACTCCTACCCTGTCGGCCCAGATATGAAGCTGTTGTACAGCAGCAGCCCTGAAAGTATCAGCCGCTCCAAGAAGTACTGATTTGCCAGATTTTTTAAAATGGTAAGCAAGTTTACCAATAGTAGTGGTTTTTCCAACACCATTAACTCCAACAACCATAATAACATAAGGGTACTTACCATCAGGAACGGTAAATTCGACAAGGTCTTCCCTATTGCTTTCAAGCAGTAGTGCAGCAATCTCCTCTTTCAGAATCCTGTTCAGTTCCGAAGCTCCAAGATATTTATCCTTTGACACCCTGGCTTCTATCCTTTCAATTATCTTTAGAGTTGTATCAACACCAACATCAGAGGTTACAAGAATCTCCTCCAGGTTATCCAGAACCTCATCATCAATTTTAGTTTTACCTACAACAGCTCTCGAAAGCCTTGAAAAGACATTTTCTTTGGTTTTTGATAATCCCTTATCAAGTTTTTCTTTTTTCTCTTTTGAAAAAATATTCAGAAAGCCCATCTTGTATCAATTAATAATAAAAAGGCTTTTCCCAAAAACAGGAAAAAGCCTTTAAATTCCTTTTATTTCAAATATTATTTACTTTTTCGCCAAATAACTTTTCACATCTTCAACGTGAAGGATGCTCTCCTTAAAAGAATAGGCACCTGTTTTAGGCGATCTAACCATTTTTATCACCTTGGTATAGTTTTTACCTGCCGTCTGTAATGTCGCAACAACTTTCTTAGCCATAACAAATATTATTTAATTTCTTTATGAATAGTATATTTTTTCAAAATTGGATTGAACTTCTTCAGCTCAAGCCTCTCGGGAGTATTTTTTTTATTCTTAGTGGTAACATATCTTGATGTTCCCGGTCTGCCACTTGTCTTGTGCTCTGTGCACTCTAAAATCACCTGAACTCTTGCGTCTTTACTTTTTTTTGCCATTTCTAAAGTCTCCTTTTATATTTTAAAACTTGCCATAACAGCGGTTTTCAAATTGGGGTGCAAAAGTATAAGTTAATTTATAAAAAACCTAATGTTT
>JAOZLR010000440.1 GCA_029934735.1 Bacteroidales bacterium | reverse complement strand
TAATCAATAAAATACGACATCTCCTCAAGTGTTGTCCTGATGTCATATTCCTTAAAATATATCTCGTCAGGAACACGTATAGGGCCTGCAATATAATTTACAATTCCTTTTACCCCTGAATCAATCAAAATATCAACTATTGCCTGAATATCATCATCCGATATTGTCAGAATTGCAATTTTAATGTTGTTCTCTTTAATGATCTCAGGAATCTTGCTCATATCGTAACAATGAACCCCTTGATAATCCTTATTAATTCTGGTAGGATTTATGTCAAAAGCAGCTTTAACCACTACAGGACAAACATCGCTAGGGTAAATATGCTCTAAAATTGCATTACCAAGCTTGCCCATCCCAATTATAGCTGTGTTCTGGCTCTTTGGTATCGTTAGCGTATTGTCGATAAGTTTTAAAAGATCCTGAACTTTATATCCATTACGGTAATTTCCTGAAAACCCAATTAGCATTAGGTCTCTTCTTACTTGTACGGGATTTAATTTAAGTAATCTGGCCAAATCATGCGAAAATATGTGAGAACCTTCCATATTCTCGTATTTTTTGAGAACACGGCGGTACTGGCTTAATCTTTCAACGGTCTTCGGAGGTAGTTTCATCTTTTTTATGTTAAAAAATAGTTATATTGTTAATCAATTAACAAAAATAAAATTATTTTTGCAGCAAAAGTAATAATAATAGTATTTAATTTGAATTTCTAATCCTGTGGGCAAAGACAACACACATATTATCCACATAAAAGGACTTGTTCAGGGAGTTGGGTTTCGCCCATTCATTTATCGCCTTGCACACAGGTATAAGCTTAACGGTTGGGTGGAAAATAGTAATGATGGTGTTTTTGTGAAAGTAACAGGACTTAATCAGCAGGTTGTTAGATTGATAGCCTCAATACGTGAAGAGGCTCCTGCTGCATCAAATGTAAATTCTATTTCAAAAAATGAGATTGAGTTTGAAAAATTTGATGATTTCAGAATTATAAAAAGTAAAAACCGATCGGATGCAATAACTGATATCAGTCCTGATATAGCTGTTTGTGATGCCTGTCTTGAAGATATGAAAAGCCAGCCGCACCGGACTGAATATCCTTTCATAAACTGCACAAACTGCGGGCCCAGGTTTTCTATTATTGAAGACCTTCCTTATGACAGGGAAAAGACGACAATGTCTCCTTTTGTTATGTGTGAAACTTGCCGAAAGGAGTATGAAGATGTACTTGACAGGCGTTTTCACGCTCAGCCTGTGGCTTGTAATATCTGTGGCCCGGTATATCAATTGAATATTAATGGCAGTATAGTTTATGATCTGAAAGAAATTTTAACAACTGTAGCCCATTTGATTAATAATGGCAAGATAGTCGCAATTAAAGGTGTTGGCGGATTTCAGATTGCCTGTGATGCACAAAATGATGAAACAGTAAAACGACTGAGAGAATTGAAAAACAGAGAGGGAAAGCCTTTTGCTGTGATGTTTTCCGGATTGGAGTCTCTAAGGGAATTTGTCTATTTGAATGATGCTGAGGAGAAGTCAATAACCTCCTGGCGTAGGCCTGTTTTGATATTAAAAGAGAAAAAGAAACCAGCCCCTTCAATAAGTGTCGGATTCGATACTATTGGTGCAATGCTACCTTATATGCCCTTTCATTATCAACTTTTTGAGTATCTGAATATACCGGCAATTGTTCTTACAAGTGGGAATATTTCAGATGAACCGATTGTAATTGATAATGATGAAGCTGTTGAAACACTTTCCAATATTGCGGATGCTGTTTTGACCTACAACAGGGATATATATAACCGTACTGATGATTCGGTTGCAATGGTTGTTAATAATCGCGAAAGAGTAATACGCCGGTCGCGGGGATATTCCCCTGAGCCTGTGAATCTAAATCTTAATGTTGATGGAATTTTTGCAGCCGGAGCCGAACTGGTTAACTGTTTTTGCTTAGGAAAAGGGAACCAGGCAATATTGAGCCAGCATATTGGTGACCTGAAAAATCTGGAAACCCTTGAGTTCTATACAGAAGCTTACAAAAGGTTCAAAAAGCTTTTTAGACTTGAGCCATCTATTGCAGTATGTGATTTGCATCCGGATTACCTTTCAACGAAATTTGCCAAAGACCTGGGAATACCGGTTGTGGAGGTGCAGCATCACCATGCGCATATTGTCTCTTGCATGGCTGAATATGGATTAGATGAGAGGGTTATTGGAGTTAGCTTTGACGGAACAGGACTGGGAGATGATGGAAATATCTGGGGTGGAGAGTTTTTTATTTGTGACCTGGCAAACTATGAGCGATATACTCATTTCGACTATGTCCCTTTGCCCGGAGGTGATAAAGTTACGAAAGAACCCTGGAGAACAGCCGTTTCCTATATGTATAAATATTTGGGTAAGGAGTTTCTGAATCTTGATATTCCTTTTGTCAGGAATCTTGATGTGGAAAAGACCCGTATTGTTATGCAGGCAATTGATAAACAGATAAACAGTCCTCTGAGCTCAAGTGCCGGAAGGTTGTTTGATGCAGTGGCTGCATTAACTGGAATCTGTACCGAATCGAAATTTCATGCTGAAGCTCCGATGCGACTTGAGGCTGCTATAGATATGAACATTACATATGCTTATCCGTTTGATTTTGGAGATACAATTTCATTTGGAAATACAATCTTAGATATTGTTGATGATCTATTGAGTGGAGAATTGGTATCTGAAATCTCGACAAAGTTTCATAATACGGTTATCAATACTGTTTTGGCTGTAATAAGCCAGATTAGGAAAGA
>JAOZLR010000439.1 GCA_029934735.1 Bacteroidales bacterium | reverse complement strand
GTTAAGCTGTTTAAAAAATAAGTCTTAACTTGACGGCTATGGGACAGGGGGATGAGTCAGAAAATTAATTCACCCAATATGAGGATTTTTTATTAAATTTGATGCCTCAATCAAAAAAATGAAATTATGTCAAATTTATTTAAGTATGTCGGGATGTTATCCGGCCTTTTCGGAGGCTTTTTAATCTTAATGGGAATAATCGGATTTTTTACCGGAAGTTTTTGGTTTGTAAAATATTACAGATACTGGTTTCTCTTTTCCTTTCCTTTTATAATGTTCGGAATATTCGGAATGCTGGTGTTTATCGGATGTAAGGACAAAGACGAAAAGTAGAGAATTTGATGAAGAGAATTATTGCCCTTTTAATTCTGATGTTTGGAGTTACCATTTATTCTTTTGCTCAATTGAGAGGAGGAGTGAAAGGGGGCTTAAATTATTCTGACCTGATTGTAACTTCTACAGTTGACAGCCTGGATAATTCAAACTTGAGGTCTAAGGCGGGGTATAATTTTGGCTGTTTTGTAAATGTTCCCTTTTCTGAGAATCTGGGAATGCAGGTTGATATGCTATTGTCAAATAAAGGATACAGGAAAGAGTCTGATGGAGCTACATATAATGAAAGCCTTAATTATATTAACTGGCCTGTTATGTTCTATTACCGTCCAACTCAAAAATTAGATATTGAGATCGGCCCTGAATTCGGTCTTTTAATTACTGCAGATGATATTATAAAAAGCTTTGATTTGGGAATTGATGTTGGTGTTCGTTATTATATTTCAGAGCTTTTAGATGTGGCATTGCGTTATAATATGGGGTTGCCTTTTGGATTCAAAAGTCAAAAGAGCTATCTTGGCGATATTTCAGGAACATATGCGAACTCAACTTTTCAGTTGACAGTAGGGTTTAATCTTTTTAGAAAGAAATCTGTAGAATCCTCTGGTGAGTGATGTTTGGATGCTGTAAATAAAATCCAAAAACAGAAATTCTTTTTTATTATTTGCTCTCTCCATTGTTAATAAATCATTTAATATTTTCCAAAACTTAATATGAATAGAGAATGTTAATAGGGTTATTTTTGGCATAAAATATTTTATGTCTATTGTTAATATTGAAATTAAGGCAAAGTTGGCTGATGCTGTTATGGTCAGGCAAATTCTTAATGACAGGAATGCTCGCTTTATAGGTACAGATCATCAGGTGGATACATATTTTAATGTTGTAAACGGACGACTTAAACTCAGGGAAGGAAATATTGAAAATGCGTTAATTTATTATAAAAGGGATGATAAACCTGGCCCGAAAAAATCAGATGTTAGGCTATATAAATCGAAGCCAGATTCCAGTCTTAAGAGCTTGCTTGAAGAATCAATGGGTGTATTGGCCGTGGTTGATAAAGTGAGGGAGATATATTTTATTGATAATGTGAAGTTTCATATTGATGAGGTTGAAGGTCTGGGGATATTTGTGGAGATTGAGGCTATTGACAAAACAGGTGAACTGGGGCAGGAGAGGCTTCTTGAACAATGTAATTATTATTTGGAGTTGTTCGGGATAAATGAAAATGAACTCATTCCAGTATCATATAGCGACTTGGTATTGAAGTAAAAACAGATAGAATAGGAATTTATGAAGGAACTGTTTGTAATAATTATTGGTTTTGTTTTTTTAACATCTGCCGCATATAGTGGCAATGAAAATTATTTGTCCGTAACACCAAAGAATGGAGAAGGTGTTTATGCACTGCTAAAGCGTTACAACCTGAGTAAAGCTAAGTGTAATATCGACAAATTTAAGGAGATTAATAACCTTGACAATCTTAGCCTTCAAAAAGGAAGGAGCTACAAGTTACCAATACTCATTTATAAGTATAATGCTAAGAGTATCCGGTCAACTATCGGGAATTATGATTTGGATCTTGCTAAAAAAATCCAGGCTTATAATGAGCAGGCTCAAAAAGCAGGGTTAAGAAAAAATGATTACCGTGTTGATAATGTTTTGTGGGTTCCGTATGAATATCTTAATTGTGAAGGAACAGGGAAGGTTGCCTCCAATTCGGTGAGTAAAAAATATCCAATATTTGGCAAAGGTAATGAGGAGGTCGTGATAAAAGATAACAAGCTGAAGGGAAGTGTTTATTATATTGTTGCCGGCCATGGGGGCCCTGATCCGGGAGCAATGGGAAAATACAATGGCAAAACAATTACTGAGGATGAGTATGCGTACGACATAGCTTTGCGTCTTGCTAAAGACCTTCTTGAACATAATGCAATCGTTTATATTATTATTCGAGATCCTAATGATGGTATCCGTGATGATAAGGTTTTGAAACCGGATAAAGATGAGGTGTGTTATAAAAATCAAACGATCCCATTAAATCAGGTTAACAGGTTAAATCAGCGTGTAGATGCAGTAAATAGACTATATGTTGAGCAAAAACAAAAAGGGGCAAAGCGTCAGAGAGTTATAGTGCTTCATGTTGATTCCAGGGCAACAGGACAAAGAGTGGACATGTTTTTTTATTATAACAAAAGGAGTAAATCAGGGAAAAAGCTTGCGACCTTACTAATGAACACAATTAAAGAAAAATATACTGAACACCAAAGCAGCAGAGGTTATGGAGGAACGGTGACGGCCAGGAATCTACATGTTCTAAGAAAGACAAAACCAACCGCGGTATTTATTGAGCTTGGTAACATTCGTAATAGCCAGGATCAGAAGAGGTTTGTGATTGAAGATAATCGTCAGGCTGTTGCAAATTGGCTGGCAGAGGGATTGTTAAGGGAGAAGTGATAATTGAATTTTGTTTTT
>JAOZLR010000438.1 GCA_029934735.1 Bacteroidales bacterium | reverse complement strand
GATAAATTACTTCATCAATATAACCCATTTCAGCAGCTTTATAAGGGCTGGCAAAATTTTCTTTGTAATCATCTACTGCCTTTTGTCTGTCTTCTTCCGTAAGTTTATCCCTAAAGATAATATTTACAGCACCATCAGCACCCATTACAGCTATTTCAGCAGATTGATAGGCATAATTGATATCAGCTCCAATGTGTTTACTTGACATCACATCATAAGCACCACCATAAGCCTTACGTGTTATGATTGTAATTTTCGGGACAGTTGCTTCAGCAAATGCATAAAGTAATTTTGCCCCGTGTTTTATTATGCCTCCATATTCCTGGGTTGTACCAGGTAAAAACCCCGGAACATCTACAAAGGTTATCAAAGGAATATTGAAAGCATCGCAAAAACGGACAAAACGAGCCCCTTTTACCGATGAATTTATATCGAGGACACCTGCAAGGTTTGCTGGTTGGTTAGCAACAATTCCAACCGGTCTTCCTCCAAAACGTGCAAATCCAGTTAGGATGTTTTGTGCATAATAAGGCATTACTTCAAAGAAATTATGTTCATCCACCACTGAGTTAATGATGTCTTTCATGTCGTAAGGCTTATTTGGGTCTTCAGGAATAATTGTCTGAAGCTTTTCATCTTCCCTGTTCACATCATCGGTACAGGGTTTTATGGGAGGGTCTTCCATGTTGTTTGATGGTAAAAAGCTCATTAATTCGCGTAACATCATCATGGCTTTTTCATCATCATCAGCTATCAGGTGTGCCACACCACTTTTTGAATTGTGGGTCATGGCACCTCCAAGGTCTTCTTTGGTTACTTCTTCGTGGGTTACAGTTTTAATTACATCAGGTCCTGTCACAAACATATAGCTTGTGTCTTTCACCATCATAATAAAATCTGTAATTGCCGGTGAATAAACCGCACCTCCGGCACAAGGGCCTAAAATTGCTGATATTTGTGGAACCACACCAGAGGCAATTGTGTTGAGGTAGAAAATATCGGCATAACCTGCAAGGCTTTCCACACCTTCCTGTATCCGTGCTCCTCCTGAATCATTCAGCCCAATAACCGGAGCTCCCATTTTCATGGCAAGCTTCATTACTTTAATTATTTTATCGGCGTTGGCCCGGCTTAAAGTACCTCCAAATACGGTAAAGTCCTGTGCAAATACATACATCAACCTCCCGTCAATTTTTCCATATCCTGAAACCACTCCGTCACCAGAAATTTTATTCTTGTCAATACCAAAGTCTTTCGCTCTGTGAGTAACGAATTTGTCCAGTTCAACAAAAGATTCGGGATCAAGTAAATCCTTAATACGTTCTCGTGCTGTTTTTCTACCTGCTTTGTGCTGCCTGTCTATTCTTGCTTCGCCTCCACCTAGTTCAGCTATCTTTTGTTTTTCCTCAAACAGTTTGTATTTTTTCTCTATTGACATAATATAATTTTTTTCTTCCGATTATTTAATTGATAAAAATTATTCTATAATAACAAGAGGTTGATTTCCATCGATGGTATCACCCTCGTTGACAAGGATATCTATAATAAGCCGGTCTTTCTTTACCTTATATTCGCTCTCCATTTTCATGGCTGAAATAATGACAACTGTGTCGCCTGCTTTTACCTTGTCACCTTTTTTAACCAGGATTTTAACCACTTTTCCGGGCATGGGCGATGAAATGGTATTGTCATCGTCCATGTCGTCCGACTTCCTGTTTTTTAGATATTTTGCTTCTGCATCCAGAATGTCAATATCATAGGAATTATACAAGGTGTTAATGGTATAGGTTTTTGGTTTTTTTCCTTGAATGAGTTCAACATTAAAGGATTTGTTTTTGTGTAAAATGGAATATACCCCATTTTCAACTTTCACCAAATCCACTTCATAAATCTGATCATCAATGGAAACCCGATATATATTTCCTTCTTTGCTCAGTAGCTCCACATTGGATGAATTACCGTCTATATTTATTTCTAAAGCCATTTTTCTAAATTTTAAATTATAACCTGGCAATACTTTTTTTCCGACCACAGGTTTTCCAGTTACTCATAGTATTTGCCGTTCCATTTGTAGCTTGTACTTTGTTCAAGCGTTCACTATAATCCACAAAAGCAGCTATAATTGCAATTGCCTTACAATCGCCTTCACATTTCTTCATGTCGGCCAGGAATTCTTTATTGTCTTCAATAAAATGGGTGTTGTATTTTCCACTTACAAAATCAGGTGTATTCATAATTCTCTCAAGGAATTTGATGCTTGTTTTTACGCCTGTAATTTTATAGGCGAACAAAGCCCTCTTCATTCTGTCAATTGCTTCCTGTCTTGTTTTTCCCCAAACAATCAGTTTTGAGATCATCGGATCGTAATGGATGGGGATTTCATAGCCTTCATATACATAGCCATCATGGCGGACTCCAAAACCCAAAGGTTCGGTAATATGCTGGATAAGTCCCGGGCTTGGCATGAAATTATTCTCGGGGTCTTCGGCATATATCCGGCATTCGATTGCATGGCCATTTTGAGATAGGTCTTCCTGTTTGTAAGTTAATTCTTTGTTATTGGCAATATTGATTTGTTCCCTCACCAGGTCGATCCCTACAACCCTTTCGGTAATTGGATGTTCAACCTGAAGCCGTGTGTTCATTTCGAGGAAATAGTAATTCAGATTATCATCCATAATAAATTCAATGGTACCGGCACCTGAATAGTTCACAGCTTTTGCAGCTGCAACAGCATGATTTCCCATTTCTGTCCTTACTTCGGGTGTCATTAATGGGCTTGGTGTTTCTTCCACTACTTTTTGGTGG
>JAOZLR010000437.1 GCA_029934735.1 Bacteroidales bacterium | reverse complement strand
ATAATAATATGGAAGCACCAATTTTTAACGGTATGTATGACGATGATGGAAATAAAATCAACCCACATTCTATTCCCGTACCGGGTTTATGTTTGATTTGTAAAAGCTATGATGACACCGACCCGGAAGAAAACCTTCTTTGTATGATGAACCGCAATGATCAAAAAGATGAAGAAAGTTTTAAATGTGGGGCTTATGAAAAAATTTAAGCTTAGCTAACATTCAAAAACGCCCCGCAATACTTAAATTACAGGGCGTTTTGTTTTCGGGTGTTGTCCTACCAGGATTCGAACCTAGACCGTCTGAACCAAAATCAGATGTGCTACCATTACACCATAGGACAATACTAACTTTTTAATGAACATTCCTTTTTGTTAAGGAGGTGCAAAATTAATAAAATTTTTAATTCATCAAAAAAAATATGATAATTGGAAAAAAAATATTTCAGCCTGTTAAAAGTGTTGAAATTAGTACCTTTAAGCATTATTGCTTCTCCATAAACCTAATGAAAGTATCGCAAAGTTCATCTGGTTTTTCAGCATGAACCCAATGCGATGCTCCTTTAATGGTTTGAAATTGCGCTTTCGGAAAATTATTTTTAATCAATTCATAATCTTCCACAAGTATATAATCAGACAATTCCCCTTTGATAAAAAGCGATGGTTTATCGAAAGTATAAGGAGAGTTTATTCCTTCAAAAACATACTCAAGGCTGTCATATATAGCCTTAACATTTATCCTCCATCCAAAAGTGTTGCTATTTATCCTATATAGGTTTTTCATAACAAACTGCTTTATTCTCGGCGACTCCACTTTTTCAGAAACAATACGTTCCACCTCAGCCCTGGATTTTATTTTCATAAAATCAACCGACAATAAAGCTTCAATAATCTCAATGTGTTGCTTCCTTGCTTTGTACTCTCTGATACTCATATCCACCACCACTAACTTGTCAACTTTGGAAGAGTGTTCAAGAGCAAAGTTCATTGCAACTTTTCCACCCATCGAATGTCCCATAATAACCGGATTAACAATTCCGTGGTCTTCAATAAATTCGTAAAGGTCATCTACCAGGGCGTAATAATTAAATGTATCGCTGTGTGGAGATTGTCCGTGATTTCGCTGATCAAGGATGAAGACTTCATACTTTTCCTCCATTCTTCTTCCGATAGTCACCCAATTGTCAGATATACCGAAAAGTCCATGCAAAATAATTACGGGCTGCCCTCCTTCGCCGAAATGTCTGTAAAATAATTTCATCTTAGCTCTTTTGTTCTTCTTTTTAAACTAAAAGATATTGAAATCAGCAACAATAAAACAGCAAGAAATGCTGAAATACGCCCTATATAATCACCAAAAGCTGCGTAAAACGTGATTTCCGAATTCAGATTCACATCCTGTTTTATCACTGTTCTTACCCAATATTCGGTAGGCTGATGAATATCCCCACGCTGGTCGATAAATGCAGAGGTGCCGGTATTGGCGGACCGGACAACCCACCTTCTTGTTTCAATTGCCCTCAGAGGTGAAAACAAAAGATGCTGTCTATATCCTGGAGTATCACCCCACCAGCCGTCGTTGGTAATCAGGAAAAAAACCTGAGCACCTCTTTTTGTGTAATCCCCACAAAACTCACCAAAAACAGATTCATAACAAATAATGGGTGCAATTTTCACTGAATCAGCAATTAGTAGGATATGCTCATCATCAATACCCAATGAGCCGACAGAGCCTCCGAGGTCTATCGCAATTTTATCAAGAAAACCCCACGACGGCATATATTCCACGCCTGGTGTAAGTTTCATTTTATGATGCCTCTGAAGTTCTCCGGTAGTGTCAATTAGAAAAGCAGTGTTGTACGATTCATAATAAAAATCGTTTACTTCAGAATATCTGGCTGTTGAAGCCCTATTCTCCTTCTCTTTATACTTTTTATAGGTAGATGCACCTATTACAATATCTACTCGCGGATGCTCAATAACATACTCTTGCAATATTTTAAGTGCGCGGGATTTATCAAGTTTGTCTTCCCAAAGATTATCCTGAATTGTTGACTCCGGAGCAACAACAAAACACACAGAATCATCCAGAACCTCATCGGCAAGCCCGGTAATAATTTTTGCTACCTCTGTTGGAGGAGTTGAATATTGTTCGGAATAGGGATCAAGGTTCTGCTGGCAAACAACCACCCTGACCGGATTCTTTTGCTCTGTATATCCGTAATAGATCAAATATGAAACAAAGATTGGAATTAATATTATGAGCAACACCAAGACCGAATTTATAATGAAGTTTCTCTTATTGCCCGCTTGCATTGATTTAATAGCCAAAAATATTAAAATATTCACAATAAGAATCCAAAGAGACCCCCCAAGAGCACCTGTATATTCATACCACTGAATCCAATGGGTTTGATTGCCAAAACCATTTCCAAGGTTAAGCCAGGTCCAGGTAATTTTCCAGTTTAGATGAAGAAACTCAAAAGCAATCCAAACAAATGGAAGCACGAAATAACCTTTATTCTTTCCATATATCTCTTTTCTGATAAAATGATAAGCCCAAAACACAATACTCATAAACATTGCATTCAATGTCCATGCTGCAATGGCCGCAGGTGTTGAGTTCCACACCCACCAGGTAGTAAGTACATTCCAAATTAAAAACCCCGGATATGTATAAAAGAAGATACTAAATCCTGAAAAGTCATCTCTGTTATTGAATATATAATCTTCAATTATAAACATTGGAACCAATGCTACAAACAGAAATGCCGAAAAGCCGTTTACAGGCCAGCCTACTGTAAGTAATAC
>JAOZLR010000436.1 GCA_029934735.1 Bacteroidales bacterium | reverse complement strand
ACACAGGAGCTAACACCCTTGATGTGCATGGCAATATTGATATCAACAGTCCTGCAAATTTATTTGTCCAGGCAGGTGGAACCCTCAAGGTTGGCGACAACAAAAATCTAGTCGCTGATTTAGGTTCATCTTTCTATATAGAGGGGTCTCCTTCGAACTACGCCACACTAACACATTCAGGTACCGGGAGATATAACTGTAATATCTTTGGTGAAATTGCTGCTAACTATGCCGTTTTCGAATTTATGGGGCTAAGTGGAATCAACATAAAAGAGGGCGCAACAGTAAATTCGACCTATACATTTAATGATTGTATTTTCCAAAACGGAGCTCCTGCACCATCTGCTTTATTAACATTAAATAATGACCAGGTATTTACATGTAATAATGCACATTTTGAAAATACATTTGGTAATACACAATATAATGTCTGGAAATATTTTGATACAGGACAGGTTACATTTGTTGATGTTACAGGACTCTTTGCCGGTCCTGCTTACGAATATGACCCAAATGAAAGAATTGACTGGCCAGGGTTTATTCCCGGTTTATGGACAGGTGCAGTATCATCCGATTGGTTTACACCCGAAAACTGGGATGATTGTATTATCCCTGATGCTACAATTGATGTTACAATACCTTCGGGAACTCCTTACTCACCATATATTGGCCCAGGAATTGCTGAAGTTGCTTCATGTAATAATCTGATCATAAATTCCGGGGCAACTTTAACACAGGAAGGAGTTGCAGTAGTTGGTTTAAGCCATCTTAATGTTTACGGCAATCTGAATTCCGACTATGGTACATTTACACAATCAGGATATTCATATTTGTATTTTCGGGGTAATACAAATACCTATTGGGACGATGATAACATGGATGATACTTACAGGAACGTCAGGATTATTAAAACTAATAGCACAGACGAGGTATCATTAATGCAGAGTATGACTATTGAACGTAATCTCGAAATAGTAGAAGGTACTTTTTCGTTTAGTAACGATTGGACTCTCACAATTAATAGTACCGGATCAAATGCACTTGAGGTAGAAAGTGGTGGGATTTTACAATTGTCAAATTCTCAAATAATTGATGTAGCAGGCGATGTTCAATTTTTAAATGGAAGCCAGGCTAATATAACAGGAGGGTTAATCAGGTGTAGTGGTGATTTCAGGGTTGAGGCAAATACATCTTACGACATCCATCTTACAGGTGGATTAATAGAGATGTTTGGGTCTCTTGCTGATCAATACATTGAAGACCAGGATGGCAACACTGAATTTTATAATCTGTTAATCCAAAAAAGCAGTGGCACTTGCAGTATAAATTATGGGGATTTGAATATAAACGGAGACCTATCAATTGCAGGAGGCACTTTGAATCCGAATAGTTATGATATTTATATAGCCGGTGACTGGACTAATTCAGCTGGTGATAACGGTTTTGACCAAAGTACAGGAAGAGTGATTTTTGATGGTGGAGCTTATCACCAATATTGTTCAAATGAAACATTTAACGAATTGGAAATTAATAAAGTCAGTGGCGGAGCTTTCAGAATAAGTGGAACTAACGTGGAATGTGCAGCCTATGAATGGACTGCCGGTGCTGTAGATGTTTTATCAGGCAGTTTTACTGCTAATGACCTTATTAATCCCGGAGGAATATTCGGTGCTTATTATTTAAACACAGGTGGCACAATAAACCTGAATAATCCTGGAGGTTCGGTTAGTCTGAATGGGAATCTTCACATTTTTGGAGGAACAATGAACGTTTATGGAGGTACGGACAATAGCTGCTGGGCATATTCAGCAGATGCTTCAATCACGATGAGCGGTGGTATTCTTGATTTTCATGATCAGGGAATCTGGATTTATCCCTCATCATTTTCCTTCACAGAAAATATTACAGGTGGAACAATACGAACCACAAAGGGTTTGTGGATAGACAGCTACTTTGCTCCGGCAGGAGGCACATTTGAATTTTATGGTAGTGGCGATTACTACCTCTACCAGGTAGCTCCAAGTTGTACACTTTATAATGTAATTATTAATAAATCTGCTAAAGGAAGCTCTATGCAATCAACCGGAACTCCGGTAATTGATGAACGATCCAGTGAGCTTTTGGCCAAAGACAGTAAATCGAATTCCATTTATCTGGAAAGTGATTTTGTTATTACAAACGACCTTGAAATAACTTCAGGTTCGCTCACATTGAATGGATATGAATTAACTGTTTTTGAAGATTGCCATGTTTATGGCACATTAAATATGACAAATGCTGCAGATATATTTAATTGTGGAACTGCAGGGCTTATTAGTCCGTTGTTTTTCCATAATGGCTCAACCGGAAATTTATCTGCCGGTGAGATAAATCTGCCTGATTGGTTATTGATTTATAATGGCGCCTCATTCACTGCCACAACAGCAAATACTATAAATTTCGGCCCATCCGAAACCGGCGGCATGATGAATGATGATCCAAATACTGTGTTTGGAAATATTAACGTAAATATGGCCGGAGGCAATTGGTGCCTTGACTATGGTAGTGATGAAGCATTTGTAGTTAATGGGAACTTCACATTATATCCAGGTAATACTTTGGATATGAATGATGAAACTCTTATCGTTCATGGCATTTTTACAGATGATGCTACTTCTAAAATATATGTTTACGATTACAACAAGTCTGTTGAAGGTAAAGGCAAAAAAATAAATACTGTTTTAGATGAACCTCAAGAATCGAATAGTAGCGAAGCCAAAGGCGGCTACCTCAAAATTGATACTGATTTCATCCTAAACGGCTTTATGGATG
>JAOZLR010000435.1 GCA_029934735.1 Bacteroidales bacterium | reverse complement strand
TATTCATTTTTTTTGTCATATAACTTCATGGACTCCTTTTCCCTGGTCTAACTCCTCACAATGACGTTCTTTGCCTAGGTTCTAACGAACAACTTCCAGATTTATCATTACCGGGAGGTGATCGCTAAAGCCTCCATAATAATACTTTGCAGCAGTTCTACTCGGCCTTGCATCCCCTTTTTTTGGTTTATAAAGCATCCAGTCATATTTCACTACCTGCTGATCTTTTTCTATTAAATGAATCTTGTTTTGTGAATCAAGCAATGCTGATGATACAATAAACTGGTCAAACATATCCCAACTACGATAATACAATGACCCTTCTCCATTTTCAAATTTCGAAAGCGATAGGTTATAAAGTTTTTTCTCCTTAACAGGAGTTTCCGGGCTAATTGCGCCTAGCACATGAAACACACTTGTGTCTGTAGGGTTATCATTTAAATCACCAGCCAAAATAATTGCTGAATTCGGATTGGTTTCCATTATTGAATCAGTAATTTGCTTTAACAAACCGGCAATTAATATTCTGGATGGTTCTGTTACTTCTTGTCCGCCCCAGCGCGAAACCCAGTGATTAAAAAATAAATGGACAGTATCGACACCAGCCAAAATTCCTTTGCTGTACAAAATATCCCTTGTCCTACGTGCTGAGTCAGGGAGTTTAACATAAATAAAATTAGTCGATAAAGGCTGATAAAATTCAGGCTGATAAACCATTGCAACATCAATCCCTCTTAAGTCAGGACTGTTTTTGTGCAAATACGAATATGACGCATCCTTTAAAGAATTATGATTTACAAGATCAATGAGCACATTTTCATTTTCTATTTCACTCAAACCAATTACAACTGGAAAACCATTTACAGTATCCATTGCCTTAATAACCCTTGCAAGCTGATCTAGCTTATGAAGATATCTTTCAGTATTCCAGGGCATTTCGTTCTCAGGTGTATATTTCCCATCGTTCACACCAGGGCTATTTATTGTGTCGAACAAATTTTCGACATTATAAAATGCGATGCTATGAGTGGTCATCACTTCTCTTCCACAAGACATAAAAACAACTGTTAATACAATTGCAGTAGTAATTATTTTGATAGTACTCTTCATTATATTTCTTTCAAACGATTAATTTCTCTCCGGTCTTTTTTGGTTGGCCTTCCCTCTCCTCTATTACGCTTTTCGTGGTTCAGAAGACGCAGCATTTCAATGCGTTCATATTCTTCGGGTGAAGTAAGATCAAGCATTAGATCAGAAACAAATTTAGCCCCTACCCTGTTTTTAACCAATTTTATAACCTTTACTTTTTTCTTAACTATTTGTAACTGAACTTCAATTTCATCACCCTCTTTTATCTCTCTTGAAGCCTTAACATTTGTGCCGTCAATTTTTACTTTCCCCCCCTTACAGGCATCTCCGGCCTGAGTACGGGTCTTGAAAATCCTAACTACCCAAAGCCATTTGTCAACCCTCATTATTTCTTTCTGAAAAACAATTGAATAGGCACTCCGGTAAAATCATAGTGGTCTCTGATAGTGTTCTCCAAAAACCTTCGGTATGACTCTTTTACATCATCGGGCAGATTGCAAAAAAATGCAAATTGAATTCTATGAGTTTTAAGTTGAGTGATATATTTTATTTTAATATATCTACCTCTGGAGGCAGAAGGTGGTGGCACATTTTCAATAATTGGAAGCAATAAATCGTTAAGTTTTGAAGTACTTATATGATTACTACGCCTTTCGTAAACCTCTTTTGCCAACTCCAAAACCTTAAAAATTCGTTGTTTATTTTTTACTGAAGTAAAAACAATGTCAACATCATTAAATGGGGCAATACGTTCCCTGATATCGGCTTCAAACTTTTTGTGCGTATTGGTTTCTTTTTCAATTAAATCCCATTTGTTAACAACCACAACAACTCCCTTACCATGTTTTTCTGCCAAATGAAAAATACTAATATCCTGTTTTTCAATACCAGATTGAGCATCAATCATTATTATGCAAACATCTGATTTTTCAATTGCACGGATGGTTCTAAGTGTCGAGTAAAACTCAATATCTTCGTAAACTTTTGCTTTTTTTCGTAAACCTGCTGTGTCTACTAACATGAAATCGTGTCCAAAACCCTTATATCTGGTATTAACCGAATCGCGGGTAGTTCCTGCAATTGGAGTAACTATATTTCTTTGATCTCCCAGTAAAATATTTATTAGCGATGATTTACCAACATTTGGCCTTCCCACAACTGCAATTCGAGGCAAGTCAATTTCATCATCATCAGTTTCAGTATGAAATTTTTCCACAACTGCATCCAACAATTCACCGGTTCCAGAACCTGTCATAGCCGAAACTGGATATACTTCGCCCAGTCCTAAGGTATAAAACTCACCAGCCAGATTAACAGAATTTGGAGCATCGGCTTTGTTAGCAGCAACGAAAACAACTTTTCCTGATTTCCTCAATAAATTCGCAACTTCTTCATCAAGCGGACTTATTCCTTCACGAATATCAACCATAAAAACAATTACATCCGATTCGTCGATTGCAAAAAGAACTTGTTTACGGATTTCCTCTTCGAAAGTATCATCTGAACCATGAACATAACCTCCGGTATCAATTACCGAAAAGTCGTAACCATTCCAGTCGCTTTTACCATAAATACGGTCGCGTGTTACCCCACTGATAGATTCTACAATGGCTTCCTGTGTTTTTGTGAGCCTGTTAAATAACGACGACTTACCTACGTTAGGCCTTCCA
Source organism: Bacteroidales bacterium (assembly GCA_029934735.1). GTDB lineage: Bacteria > Bacteroidota > Bacteroidia > Bacteroidales > JAADJA01 > JAADJA01. The sequence continues at coordinate 65 of JAOZLR010000435.1, read as the reverse complement.
ACAATTGCTAATGTATTACTCATTGATATAAATTTATTTTACTACTATTAATTTCCGTAACCAAA
>JAOZLR010000434.1 GCA_029934735.1 Bacteroidales bacterium | reverse complement strand
AACATGTGAGCAGTTATTGTTTTGAATATTGCACGTGTCGGTAAAATACATTCTTATTCCGAAAGAGGTGTTCCGCGAAAAATCATTGCAATGGATTTTTGATTAGCCTTGCGAAGGTAATAAAAAAAAGCCGTAGAATTGTTGTCCTACGGCTTTTTTAATATCAACTTGTAAAACGATTATTTCACTATATAGCTGCAATTTCCGGCATTATCCTTCCATTTCCCGGTTTTGTCAGCCGTTTCGACTTGTCCGTTCATATTAAAATCACCGGAATGATAGCCTGAATTACCAAGCTGCACTTTCCAGAAATCATTTTTGTCTTTATTATCGATTTCACCGTCAGCATCAGCGTCACCTGACATCATTCCCCAGATACCCGGTGCAATCTCCTTATGACCGTTTAAGCCACCATAAACCTGTCCTTCGCCAATTGTAAAGTCATAAGTGTATTCTCCACCTGACAATACCACGGGATTTGCATTCATTATTCCAAGATGATTGCGGTGATAAACAACAACAAACAGATTATCTGTAATCTCAACACTAAATCTAAGAGAGGTAGCTCCGTCAAGACCAACAATATTTCCGTTATTAAGAACAAATCCCGCCTTGCGTTCAATTATTGTGGCAGGTGTTGCCGTAGATGCTCCTCCTGCTGTTTCTCTGAGCTCAACTAAAACCCAATCAACAACAGTTGAATTCGGAATTGATGTAACACTTTCTGTTCCGGTATAATTCCAGGGAGCAACATTATAAGGTTGGTTTATTGGTAAATATCCTGAGCTATTCAAAGTAGTTCCCATCTCAATGCCGGAGTAAGGACCTTCAAAATAACTTTTCAGATTAACGGCTATTCCGCTAAACACTTCTAAAGTACAAGGAATTGTGACTTGAGGCTCGTCAGGATCGTTGCTTGTAATTACCAGATTTTTAGTATAAACACCATCTGTTAAACCAGTAGCATCAAACAGAATATCTACTTCATAAGAATTCAATCCGGAAACAGTACCAGAAGTTGGATTTGGTATCAGCCATTGTGATGATGGTTCATCTGTAACAACTGTTTGATAATATGGTGCATTACCTGTATATCCATTGGTGAATGAAGTAGCAGGTGGGTAGCCAGCTATTGATCCTGTAATTCCGGTTTCAAGAGTTCCGAATGAGGTTGGCAATGGAACTGATTCATCTCCTCTTCCGTAGGTAGCAGTCCCGCTCCAGCTTGTACCAAGATAATAATATTTGCCTGCCTGAAGTGTAACTGACATTGCTCCAGAAGAATACCAGCCTTCACCCGTCCCTGAACTAGCAACGTAATTCTCAACTATTTTGGTATAAGATCCAGTAAGAGCATCACCTTCATAAACAATAAAATACATCTGTGTGGATGAAGTAATGCTCATATAAAATCGGAGTTCCATTAAGGTTGTTTCAGTAGTAATATGATAAATATTTCCCCTGTCGCGATTGCCTCCACTCCAGGTGCCTCCAGCCCAGCTTCCAAAAGTTTCCTCTCCTTTATTATCTTGCGTCTCGTATTTGGTTACCGGAGGTAATACCCAATTTCCAGGATAATTATGCCCTTGCTCCATTTCACTGGAAGCATTAGTATTGTTATTCTTATTTCTTAATGCATGTTTTTGTTCCTGTGTCACGGATTGACTCATTTTTCCGGCTTTTAACGAAACATTATCAACAGTGATGTTATAATTTAAATCTATTTCACCATTATTAGAAATTGTAAGTGTTTCGTGAGTTGTTTCATCGGGAGCAAGCGTTACATAGAAACTAGCAGGAGAAACATCTATATCAGCAGGCAATTGAGGAGTTCCGATGATACCAAAGAAGGTCAGATATTCATTCATCAGTTCGTCTTTTGTCGAGGGTGAAGCTCCGTCGTCCAGACCACCAAATTCATGCGAAATCCCGATTGTTTTATAAGTACCTGCATCATAAGCAACTCCTGTTCCATAAACAGGTGATTGATTTTCAAGTATCAAGAATGCGGAAGATAATGGTGCAATATGGTCCATCCAGTTATTCTCTCCCGAATAATTGAAAGTCATTCCTGCCGTAAAGGTTCCGGCCTGCCCACCAATAGTACTCATATCATTTGTTCCATCAGCCTGTCCATCAATACTGAACATTGGATGCACGACAGTTGAAGCATCGTAATACCAGGTGTCGCCTCCTTCCATATAAACTTGGCCTCCAGAATTCAAATAATTGGCAAGTGTTTGTCCTTCAGTGCTAGCCAAAACATAGTTAGCGCTGTAGATACCAAGACATACAAAAACCGAAGAGTATATACTTAAATCTGCCGGAAAACTTGTTGAATAATCATAAGCTACACTAAGACTATTTAATGAGGTTTCCATCACAGTACCCGAATTTGCATTTGGATCCAGATCAAGTATAAGAACAGGAATTTGTCCAACAGTAGCAGAATACATTTTTGATGCAGTATAGTTGCCGGCATCAACATTATATGAAAAATTAATATTAGTCCCAATAGGAGCTGCGGCATCAACAGAAATACTAAATGTTGCTGATTCCGTTGTCCCTGAGTTTATAACACCAAAATTATAATTTGATGTATTGATTGTTATGTTAGAATTAGCACAAGCAAGAGTAGCATTAGCAGATGGAGAATCACTGTGTCCGCTATTTGTTGTTTCTATAATAATATCAACTGTTTCTCCCGGATCAAGACGGCCATTCCCGTTGCCGGTGGCATCGTTGATGGTCATATTTCCTGTTTCAAGAACTGGTGCATTAACTGTAATACTAAAATATGAGGTCCAGGTGTCGTCTGCATTAC
>JAOZLR010000004.1 GCA_029934735.1 Bacteroidales bacterium | reverse complement strand
GAAGACCCATATATCTGAAAAATAATTCCCTGTTTGTCATTATAAAATAGTTGAAGTAAGTTTCCGCTTCAAAGATATTACAGAATGATTAATTTTGTTGAATAATATTATTTAATTTACAGATTAATGAAAGATAAAGTAGTAGTAATTACCGGAGCGTCCTCTGGGATAGGGGAGGCACTGGCGAAAAGGTTTGCTTTGGCAGGTGCTAACGTGGTTATTGCAGCGCGTAATATCGGGAAACTTAATAAGCTTGCTGAAGAACTGAGTAAGGATGCTGCAGAAGTGTTGTCGGTTAAGACAGATGTAAGTAGCGAATCAGAATGCCGTAATCTTATAAATGAAACGGTTATTAAATTCGGTGGGATTGATATTCTGATTAATAATGCAGGCATTTCGATGAGGGCATTATTTGAGAATACTGATTTAAATGTTATCAGAAAACTGATGGATGTTAATTTTTGGGGAACCGTTTATTGTTCTAAATTTGCCTTAACTCATCTGTTAAAGTCAAAAGGTTCTGTTGTGGGAGTTTCTTCAATCGCAGGTTATAAAGGGCTTCCGGGAAGGGCAGGCTATTCTGCTTCCAAATTTGCTATGCAGGGCTTCCTTGAGGTTTTGAGGATCGAAAATATGAAAAAATATCTGCACGTTTTGATTGCCTGCCCTGGTTTTACAACTTCAAATATTCGTAATACGGCCCTGGCTGCTGATGGTTCACATCAAGGAGAATCTCCCCGTAATGAAGATAAAATGATGAGTGCAGATGAGGTTGCCTTACAGATTTTTAAAGCTATTCAGAAAAGGAAAGATCGTCTTACATTAACCTCACAAGGCAAATTAATGGTTGTTTTAAACAAATTTTTCCCAAAGTTTATGGATAAAATGGTTTATAATCATATGGCCAAAGAGCCTGATTCGCCTTTTAAATAAAGTAAATCGTCTTCGTAAATCGTCGTCGTAAATCGTAAATCAAAAAAGGCCTGCAAGACAATAAAAAACCTAACAGGCCATTTCTGTCAAATGGTAAGTTTTTATATCTTAGATTATTCCCTGATCCAGCATTGCATTTGCCACTTTCAGGAAGCCTGCTACATTAGCACCTTTAACGTAATTAATATATCCATCGGCTTCTTTGCCGTTATCCATACAGGTGTGATGGATACTTTGCATAATGTGGTGCAGCTTTTCATCCACCTCCTCTTTACGCCAGTTTAGTTTCATGGCATTTTGCGACATCTCAAGTCCTGATGTGGCAACTCCTCCAGCATTAACAGCTTTTCCGGGTGCAAAAAGAACCTCATTTTTAAGAAATACCTCAATTGCCTCACGTGTTGAAGGCATATTGGCTCCTTCAGCAATGCACATACAGCCGTTTTTAACCAGTATGTTTGCATCTTCCTCATTCAGTTCGTTTTGTGTAGCACAAGGAAGTGCAACATCGCATTTAACTTCCCAGGGATGTTTGCCTGCTACGAAAGTAGCTTCGGGGAATTCGTCGGCATAAGGTGCAACGATATCCTGATTCGAAGCACGAAGTTCGAGCATATACTCAATCTTTTCACCCGAAATGCCTTCAGCGTCGTGGATATATCCGTCAGGGCCTGACAGAGTAACTACTTTTCCACCAAATTCTGTTACTTTCTTAACGGCTCCCCAGGCTACATTTCCAAAACCTGAAACACAAACTATTTTTCCTTCAAAGGTTTCGCCTTTTGTTGCCAGCATCTCCTTAGCAAAATATACAGTTCCGAAGCCTGTTGCTTCCGGACGGATAAGGCTTCCTCCCCAGCTCAGCCCTTTCCCTGTTAAAACACCGTGATGTTCACGTGTAAGCTTTTTATACATTCCATAAAGATAACCGATCTCCTTACCGCCAACACCGATGTCTCCTGCAGGAACATCCATTTCAGGCCCGATGAGTTTCCAGAGTTCAAGCATAAACGACTGGCAAAAACGCATTATCTCCCTGTCGGATTTACCTTTAGGGTTGAAATCGGAACCACCTTTACTTCCACCAATAGGCAGTGTTGTCAGGCTGTTTTTGAATATCTGCTCAAAACCTAAGAACTTAAGAATACTCAGATTGACGCTTGGGTGAAAACGCAGTCCGCCTTTGTATGGCCCGAGTGCATTGTTGAATTGAACACGATAACCCAGGTTTACATTAACACTTCCCGAATCATCAATCCAGGGAACCTTAAAAGTTAATATGCGATCAGGTTCAATAAGCCTGTCGATAATACCTGCCGATTCAAATTGAGGATTCTGGTTAACAGCATCTTCTATTGACTCCAGAACTTCCCGTACTGCTTGTAGATATTCAACCTCGCCAGGATGCTTCTTTTCGAGGTTGGTCATAATTTTTTCCAGATTCATATTCTGTACGTTTTTATTGATTATTACTTAGTTATCTTTTGTGTTAATTTATTAACAACTATAAAACTGTGGCAAAAGTCAATGTTAAAAATGGTATTTCCAAATTTAATTCTACATTTTTTTGATAAAATAGTAATCATATTGTATCTGCTATTCAATAAGTTTATTCAAAGCATTTGCAGAATAATTCAATATCTTTGCAAAAACTTTAAAAGATATATTTTGGGTAAAGATAATATAATTTACGGATTTCAACCGGTAATTGAAGCAATCAAATCGGGAAAAGTAATTGACAGGCTATTTGTTCAAAAGAACCTTCATCCTCATAAGGACCAGATTGTACGACAAATTACAAAATTGCATGAAATACCTCTTCAATATGTTCCGAAAGAGAAATTGAACAGGCTTACAATGCATAACCATCAGGGGCTGGTAGCTTTTATCTCCGCTATCGAATATACTGATATTGAGGTGTTACTGCCTGGTGTATTTGAAAAAGGAGAAACTCCTTTTATTTTGATTCTCGACAGTATTACTGATGTCAGGAATTTTGGAGCCATTGCACGAACTGCAGAATGTGCTGGCGTGGATGCTATTCTCATTGCTTCAAAAGGTGCAGCTCAGGTGAATGAAGTTGCTGTGAAAACATCATCCGGAGCACTGAACAGGATTCCTGTTTGTCGAAATCATAATTTGAAAGATGCTATTACATTTTTGAAACAAAGCGGACTTAAAATAGTTGCTGCCACCGAAAAGGCAGATACATTATATTATATGCAGGATTATAAAACCCCACTTGCTATTATCATGGGTTCTGAGGAAAGGGGAGTTTCAGGGGAGTATCTGAAACTTTGTGACGAGACTGTTAAGATTCCGTTGAATGGTGAAATTGAGTCACTTAATGTTTCCGTAGCTACTGGCATTGTATTATTTGAGGTTGTTAAGCAGAGGGTGGTGTAGATTTGAGAGCCAGGACCAGAACACTAGATTCTTAGAACCAGGAAGTAAGATTGTTAGAGCCAAGATTTTATAAAAGATGTTTTGATTTGATATGAAAGGCAAGCGTGGACGCTTGCTCATTTCATTTTTGCATTATGGTCAAGCGTTCACGCTTGCCATTATTAAAATAAGTGAAATATAAACATATAAGCTATTGAATATTAGTCCTGAAAAGGATATTGGGTGTAATTGTTGAATTATTTTCAAAAAAAAACTTGCACATTAAAAAAATATCGTACTTTTGCACCCCGATTTGAAACGTTCATTTAGTAATTTATTGATTTTTAAAGGAATTTAGGAAACCTGATAAGTTAAGACGGATAAAGGTTCCAACTTACAATCAAAATTCAAATCATTCTACTGATATGAATTGTAAGTGCGTCTGGATAAACACGCCTTAATTGTATCTCCTAACTCCATTTTTTAATAAAAACATTGAAATATCAGCAATTTGCTAAAATTTTTGATGAAATAGTTAATTTGTATATAAAAAATTTATACTTTTGCGCCCCCGAAACGGGATGTAGTAATAAAATAAAATTGTGATATGCCTACAATACAACAATTAGTAAGAAAAGGTAGAAAAAAACTGACCGACAAAAGTAAATCACCTGCACTGGACTCTTGCCCGCAGAGAAGGGGCGTTTGTGTAAGGGTTTATACAACAACACCTAAGAAGCCTAACTCAGCAATGAGAAAAGTTGCAAGGGTGAGGTTGACAAATGGCAAAGAGGTGAATGCTTATATTCCTGGTGAGGGACATAATTTGCAGGAACACTCTATTGTTTTGATTAGGGGTGGCAGGGTTAAAGACCTTCCAGGTGTCAGGTATCACGTAATCAGAGGTGCTCTTGATACATCAGGTGTGGAAGGTAGATTGCAGAGAAGATCGAAGTACGGAACAAAGCAACCTAAGAAAAAATAGTTTTAATTATAGATATATAGAACAATGAGGAAATCACGTCCTAAAAAAAGAATAATTCTTCCTGATCCGAGATTTAACGATATATTGGTTACAAAATTTGTAAACAATCTTATGTTACAGGGAAAGAAGACTCTTGCTTTTGATATATTTTACGAAGCTATTGATATCGTAAGCGAAAAAACAGGAGAAGACGGACTGGAAGTATGGAAAAAAGGTTTGACAAATGTTACGCCTGCTGTTGAGGTGCGAAGCAGAAGAATAGGTGGGGCTACATTTCAAATTCCTTCGGAAATCAGGCCAAGCAGAAAGAGTTCCATCGGAATGAAAAATTTAATTAGTTTTTCAAGAAAACGTCACGAGAAATCAATGGGGCAAAAACTTGCTGCCGAAATTATTGCTGCCTATAAGGAAGAGGGATCAGCATTTAAAAGAAAAGAAGATACTCACAGAATGGCAGAAGCTAATAAAGCATTCTCTCATTTTAGATTTTAATTGATAAAAGAGAAAGTATAGTACAACAGATGTTAGCAACACTTCAACATACAAGGAACATCGGCATTATGGCTCATATCGACGCAGGTAAAACCACGACGACTGAGCGTATTTTGTACTATGCAGGAATCAATCATCGTATTGGTGAAGTACACGACGGCGCTGCCACTATGGACTGGATGATACAGGAGCAGGAAAGAGGGATAACCATTACATCTGCTGCCACAAGTATATTCTGGAAATACGGTAGTAACAACTATAAAATAAATATTATTGATACTCCAGGTCACGTTGATTTCACAGTTGAGGTTGAGCGCTCATTGCGCGTTCTGGATGGAGCTATTGGGATATTTTGTGGTGTTGGTGGTGTGGAGCCTCAGTCGGAGACTGTTTGGAAGCAGGCCAACAAATACCACGTTCCACGTATTAGTTATGTTAATAAGATGGATCGCTCAGGTGCTGATTTTATCAGAGTGGTTGACGACATCAAAGAAAAGCTTAATGCTAATCCAATCCCGGTTCAATTACCCATAGGTGCTGAAGATAGTTTTAAGGGAGTTGTTGATCTAATTACCAGAAAGGCATACAACTGGGATGACGCAAGTCTTGGAAAGGAATATTTTGAAGTTGAGATACCTGAGGAATTAAAAGAGCAGGTTGAAGAGTATAGGACAAAGCTTATTGAAGGAGCTGCCGAGGAGAGTGAAGAGTTGTTTGAAAAGTTTCTTAATGATCCTAAATCAATTACAGAAGAGGAAATCATTGAGGCACTTCGTAAAGCCACTCTTGAAATGAGAATAACTCCTGTTTTTTGTGGCTCTTCATTTAAAAATAAAGGAGTACAGTTACTTCTTGATGCAATTGTGAAATATCTGCCTTGTCCTACTGATGTCCCTGCTATTGAGGGAATAAACCCATATACAAATAAAGAAGTTGAGCGACGCGCCGATGTCAGCGAACCATTCGCAGCATTGGCATTTAAAATAGCTACTGATCCGTTTGTCGGCCGTATTGCATTTTTTAGAGTTTATTCGGGCAGGATAAATGCCGGCGAACAAATTCTGAACGGTAATACAAATAAGAAAGAGCGCATTATGCGCCTTATGCAGATGCATGCCAACAAACAAAAGCCGATGAAGACTATTGAAGCTGGAGATATTGGAGCAGCAATCGGATTTAAAGAGATAAGAACCGGTGATACATTGTGTTCTCCTCAACATCCTGTTGTTTTGGAATCAATGTCCTTTCCTGATCCTGTTATTAAGATGGCTGTTGAGCCTAAAAAGCAGGATGATGTTGATAAACTGGCCATTGCATTAAAAAAACTTACCGAAGAAGATCCGACTTTTACTGTTGGTGTTGATACTGAAACAGGCCAGACCATAATTAGTGGAATGGGTGAATTGCATCTTGATATTATTCTTGACAGACTTAGGAGAGAATTTGATATTGATTGTAATAAGGGAACTCCTTCAGTCGCATACAAAGAGGCGATAACAGGTATTGTTCAGCATCACGAAGTTTATAAGAAACAAACAGGCGGTAGGGGTAAATTTGCTGAGATTGTTGTTGAATTCTCACCAGCTGATAAAGATATAAAAGGATTGCAGTTTGTTGATGAGATTAGAGGTGGTGCATTGACGAAACAATTTATTCTTGGTGTTAAGAAGGGGTTAGAGTCGTCAATGAGTAACGGAGTATTGCTTGGTTTTCCTGTTGAAAGTCTTAAAGCAAGATTACTTGATGGTTCTTATCATTCAGTTGATAGTGATGAGCTTTCATTTAAAATTGCAGCCAGTATTTCATTCAAGGAGGCCTGCAAGAATGCCAATCCTGTTTTACTTGAGCCCATTATGAAACTTGAGGTTGATACACCTGATGCCTATTTAGGTGATATTACAGGTGATTTGAATAAAAGAAGAGGAACTGTTGAGAATGTTGATACTAAAGTTGGCTATCAGGTTATTAAGGCAAAAGTTCCAATGGCAGAAATGTTTGGTTATGTAACTACATTAAGGTCGTTAAGTTCTGGAAGAGCAACATCGTCACTGGAGTTCTCGCATTATGCAGAGGCACCACGTGATGTTATGGAAAATATTATGTATAGAATTAAAGGATATTTAGTTAGTATTTAAAACAATAAAAACGTGAGTCAAAGGATTAGAATAAAACTCAAATCGTACGATCATAATCTGGTTGATAAATCAGCCGAAAAGATCGTTAAGACAGTAAAAAGTACGGGAGCGGTTGTTAGTGGCCCGATCCCTTTGCCTACAAACAGGAAAATATTTACTGTTAACAAATCGACGTTTGTAAATAAAAAATCAAGAGAGCAGTTTCAATTGTTTTCGTACAAAAGGTTACTGGATATATACAGTTCAACTACAAAAACAATTGATGCTTTGATGAAACTCGAATTACCGAGCGGAGTTGAGGTTGAAATTAAAGTTTAATTTTTTTTTTTGAGAATAAGTAAAATTATATAACAATGTCTGGATTAATAGGAAAGAAACTCGGAATGACCAGTATTTTTGACGAAAATGGGAAGAATGTCCCATGTACTGTCATTGAGGCAGGTCCTTGTGTAGTTACCCAGGTGAAAACAAAGGAAACGGAAGGTTATGCTGCCATTCAAATCGCATTTGACGATAAGAAGGAAAAGCATACCACCAAAGCTTTAAAAGGCCATTTTGCCAAAGCAGGTGTATCTCCTAAAAAAGTTGTAGCTGAATTTACAAGGTTTGAAGAGGGACACGAAAAGCAGTTAGGCGACGTAATAAAGGCTGATGTTTTTATTGAGGGTGAGTTTATTGATATAGTTGGGGTATCCAAGGGAAAAGGTTTTCAGGGTGTAGTTAAGCGTTACAATTTCCGGGGTGTTAATGATGCAACACACGGTCAGCATAACAGGTTAAGAGCTCCCGGTTCAATTGGTGCATCTTCATATCCTTCAAGAGTATTTAAAGGTATGAGAATGGCAGGACGAACTGGTGGTGACAGAACTAAAATGATTAATATTAAAGTAGTGAAGATTTATCCTGAGAAAAATATTGTTGTTGTTAAAGGATCAGTTCCGGGTCCTAATGGTTCATATGTAATACTTGAAAGATGGAGTTAGCAGTTTATAATATTAACGGAAATAAAACCGACAAAAAGGTTAAGCTTGATGATGGTGTATTTGGTGTAAAGCCAAATGACCACGCTATCTACCTTGATGTCAGGCAGCACCTGGCTAATGCCCGTCAGGGTACACATAAAGCAAAGGAAAGGGGCGAAATTAAGGGTAGCACCAGAAAGATCAAAAGGCAAAAAGGTACTGGTACTGCAAGGGCTGGTAGCATTAAGAATCCTTTGTTTAGAGGTGGTGGACGAGTTTTTGGGCCACAACCAAGAGATTATTATTTTAAACTGAACAAAAAGCTTAAAAGACTTGCTCGTAAATCTGCATTAACTTACAAAGCAAAGGAAGATAGTATTTTGGTAGTTGAGGATTTTTTATTTGATACTCCAAAGACCAAAAACTTTGTCAGTCTGCTTAAAAGTTTTGATTTGCAAAACAAAAAGGTACTTGTTGTTCTCCCTTCTACAGATAAAAATGTTTATCTGGCATTAAGGAATCTGCAACAGGCAAGAATTATCAATGCAACAGACATTAATACTTATGATGTGCTTAATGCTAATAAATTGATAATTACTCAGAGTTCAATTGAGATAATAGAAAAGATTCATACTAATAACTAATATAAAATAGCGATAAGATGAACATCATTTTAAAGCCTGTAATAACAGAAAAGATGACAGAATTGGGCGAGAAATTAAATCGCTATGGTTTTGTTGTGTACAAAAAGGCTAACAAGCTTCAGATTAAACAGGCTATTGAAGAGCTTTACGGTGTTGAAGTAGTTAGTGTTAATACAATGAACTATTCCGGAAAGGCTAAGTCGAGATTCACTAAGTCCGGTGTTATTTCAGGCAGAACAAATTCTTATAAAAAGGCTATCGTTACTTTAGCCGATGGTGAAACAATTGATTTTTATAGCAATATTTAGATAGATGGCTTTAAAGAAATTCAAACCGACAACGTCCAGTCAACGCTTTAAAATAATAAGTGCGTTTGATGATATTACTGCTTCAAAACCTGAAAAGAGCCTTTTGGCTCCCAAGAAGAGATCAGGAGGTAGAAATAGTGAAGGGAAAATGACCATGCGTTATTTAGGAGGTGGTCATAAACAGAAGTATAGAATAATTGACTTTAAAAGGGATAAAGAAGATATTCCTGCAAAGGTTAAAAGCATTGAGTATGACCCTAACAGGACTGCCCGAATAGCTTTACTTTTTTATGTTGATGGAGAGAAACGATATATCATTGCTCCTCAGGGACTGAAAGAGGGTATGGAAATAGTTTCCGGCAAAGGAGTTTCTCCTGATGTTGGAAATACATTATATCTTAGCGAAATTCCTTTTGGAACAATTATTCACAATATTGAACTTAGACCAGGACAGGGTGGAAAAATGGCAAGAAGTGCCGGTTCCTATGCTCAGTTAATGTCTCGTGAAGGGAAATTTGCTATTGTAAAAATGCCTTCAGGTGAAACAAGGATGATTCTTCAGACTTGTAAAGCTACAATTGGTATGGTTTCAAATTCTGACCATAGTCTTGAGGTTTCTGGTAAAGCAGGAAGAGCACGTTGGTTAGGAAGACGCCCACGTGTTCGAGGTGTTGTTATGAATCCTGTTGATCACCCTATGGGCGGTGGTGAAGGTCGTTCATCCGGAGGACATCCAAGATCAAGAAAAGGGTTACCTGCTAAAGGTTATAAAACTAGATCGAAGAAGAAAGCATCCAACAAGTATATAATTGAAAAAAGGAAGAAGTAATAATAATTAATTCTATTTACAAATGGCAAGATCATTAAAAAAAGGACCATATATTCACTACAAACTGGAGAAAAGAGTGCTGCAGATAGTGGAGTCGAAAAAGAAGTCCGTGATTAAAACCTGGTCGCGTGCATCAATGATTTCTCCGGATTTTGTTGGTCAGACCATAGCCGTTCATAACGGGAATAAATTTATACCTGTTTATATTACTGAGAATATGGTTGGTCATAAACTTGGTGAATTTGCTCCTACTCGTGTTTTTAGGGGACACGCAGGAAGTAATAAAGACAGAGGCAATAGATAGTTAACACTGAAATTATAATAAAATGGGTGCCAGAAAACACATAAGAGCTGAAGAGAGAAAAGAAGCAAGGAAGAAGATAGCAATTGCTAAGCTTAACAATTGCCCTACTTCACCGAGAAAAATGAGACTAGCAGCTGGTCTTGTAAGGGGAAAAGAAGTATATCAAGCTTTACATATTTTAAAGCATTCCCCACTTGAGGCTTCAGCACGTCTATACAAATTGTTACGTTCGGCTATTGCTAATTGGCAGGAAAAAAATCCTGGTGTTAGAATTGAAGATGCTGACCTTTTTGTTAAAGAAGTTGCTGTTGATAGTGGTAGAATGCTTAAAAGAATTCAACCGGCTCCACAAGGTAGAGCTCACAGAATTAGAAAGCGTTCAAATCACGTTACACTGATTGTTGATAATAAAGAAATTGTTTAAAAAGAATTTATAAATACTTATTAATGGGACAAAAAACAAATCCGATAGGTTTTAGGTTGGGAATCATCAGAGGATGGGACTCCAATTGGTACGGAGGTAAGAATTACGAACAAAAGCTTTTAGAGGACAATAAAATCAGGAAATATCTGAACGCAAGGCTTGTGAAAGCTGGAATATCACGTATTTTGATTGAACGTACTCTTAAACTTGTTACCGTTACTATTTTTACTGCTCGTCCTGGTATAATCATTGGTAAAGGCGGTCAGGAAGTTGATAAGCTAAAGGAAGAATTGAAAAAATTGACTGGTAAGGAAATTCAGATCAATATTTCAGAAATTAAGAGACCTGAACTGGATGCCATTATCGTTGCCAATTCTATTGCTCGTCAGATTGAAGGACGAATCTCATTTAGAAGAGCTATAAAAACATCTATTGCATCTTCGATGAGAATAGGCGCTGAGGGAGTTAAAGTTTTGATCTCGGGACGTCTTGGTGGTGCTGAAATGGCAAGGGGTGAAATTTATAAGGAAGGAAGAGTCCCATTACACACACTCAGAGCTGATATCGACTATGCTTTGGCAGAAGCTCATACTACTTATGGCCGGATTGGGATAAAAGTGTGGATTTGTAAAGGTGAGATTTATGGAAAGCCAGACCTTTCACCAGTTATTGCTGATAAGAAAAGACCTCCACAAGGTGGTGGAAGATCAAAGAGAAGAAGAAGATAAGTAAGTATTTTGAAACGAATATAATAATATTACGATAATGTTACAGCCAAAGAAAACGAAATACAGGAAAATGCAAAAGGGCAAAATGAAGGGAAATGCCATGAGAGGAAACCAACTTGCTTTTGGTTCTTTTGGTATAAAATCTCTTGATGAATCCTGGATAACTGGTAGGCAAATAGAGGCAGCTCGTCAGGCTGTTACCCGTCATATGAAACGTGAAGGACAATTGTGGATCAGAATATTTCCCGATAAGCCTATTACCAAAAAACCTGCTGAGGTTCGTATGGGTAAAGGAAAAGGAGCTCCTGAAATGTTTGTTGCAAGAGTATCACCGGGAAGAATCCTTTTTGAAGCTGAAGGCGTGCCATTAGCAGTTGCTAAAGAGGCTTTGAGGCTTGCAGCTCAAAAACTGCCTGTCATAACAAAGTTTATTGTAAGAAGAGATTACGTAGAAGAAATAATTTAACAACATGGAACAAGAAGTAATAAGAGAGCTTTCCACACCGGAACTCGTTGAAAAACTTGAAACAGAGTCAAAGCAGCTTGTTAAGCTGAAGCTCAATCATGCGGTCTCTCCTCTGGAGAACCCAAATAAAATATCGGCATACCGTAAAACCGTTGCCAGAATCAAAACGGAATTAAGAAAAAGAGAGCTTGAAGAAGTTAATAAAAGCGAAAAATAATAATGATGGAAACCAGGAACTTAAGAAAAGATAGAATTGGCCTCGTAGTGAGCAATAAGATGGATAAGTCTATTGTTGTCAGGGTCGAGCGTAAAGTTAAGCACCCTATTTATGGTAAGTTTGTGAAAAAATCTACCAAATTCCTTGCTCATGACGAAAAGAATGACACGAATATCGGAGATAAAGTGCGGATTATGGAAACCAGGCCATTGAGTAAAAATAAATGTTGGAGATTAATTGAAATTATTGAAAGAGCGAAGTAAAAATGGTACAACAAGAATCAAGATTAGCAGTAGCTGATAACAGCGGAGCAAAAGAGGTACTTTGTATAAGAGTGCTTGGCGGAACTAAGAAAAGGTACGCTTCATTAGGCGACAAAATAGTAGTAACCGTTAAAAAAGCAATTCCTTCAGGCAATATTAAAAAGGGAACTGTTACTAAAGCTGTTGTTGTCAGAACCAGAAAGGAAAGAAGAAGATCTGACGGTTCATATATTCGTTTCGAAGACAATGCTGTGGTTCTTCTTAATGCAACCGGTGAAATGATTGGTACTCGTATCTTCGGTCCGGTTGCCAGAGAATTAAGGGAAAAACAATATATGAAAATTGTTTCACTTGCACCTGAAGTGCTTTAAAGTTTTAAAATGATGCAAAGTAAAAAATTACATATCAGAAAAGGTGATAACGTAATGGTCATTACAGGCGAATCAAAGGGTCAACAAGGTAAAGTGTTGGTGCTTGATTCAAAAGGAAGGGCTATTGTGGAAGGTGTTAATATGGTATCAAAACACCAAAAGCCTAATGCTGAAAATCCTAAAGGTGGTATTATTCAGAAAGAAGCACCTATCAATCTCTCAAATTTAAAGGTGATTGACGGTGCAGGAAATCCTACCAGGATTGGAAGGCGATTAGATGAAAAGACAAATAAATCAGTTAGATATTCAAAAAAATCCGGGGAGGTAATCAAATAATGGAATACACACCGAGGTTAAAAGATAAATACTTAAAAGAGGTAGTTCCTGCTTTACAAAAGCAGTTTGGCTACAAAAGTATTATGCAGGTCCCAAAATTGACAAAAATAGCTGTCAATCAAGGAGTAGGGGCTGCCATTGTAGATAAGAAATTAATCGACACAGGAGTCGAAGAGATGACGCAAATTACTGGTCAACTTGCTGTACAAACCAAATCTAAGAAGGATATTTCAAACTTCAAATTGAGGAAGGGAATGCCTATTGGTGTCAGAGTTACTTTGCGCAGTGATAAAATGTATGAATTTCTTGACAGGTTGATATCTGTTGCTGTACCACGTGTTAGAGACTTTAGGGGAATTAATGAAAAAGGTTTTGACGGTAGAGGAAATTACACTTTTGGCGTTTCGGAACAGATAATTTTTCCTGAAATAGATATTGATAAAATAAGTAAAATTTCAGGTATGGACATTACCTTTGTCACTACTGCAAAAACTGACAAAGAGTGTCTAGCACTGTTAAAAGAGTTTGGTTTACCATTTAAAAATCAAAATAAAAAGTAGTATGGCAAAAGAATCAATGAAAGCCAGGGAAGTAAAAAGACGTAATCTGGTTGAAAGATATGCTGAAAAACGTGCCGCATTAAAAGTTGCCGGAGATTATGAAGCATTGCAAAAACTGCCGCGTAATTCTTCAAAAGTAAGAATGCACAACAGATGTAATTTGTCTGGAAGACCAAAGGGTTATATGCGTCAGTTTGGTGTTTCAAGGATTAATTTTCGTGAAATGGCATTAAAAGGTTTGATCCCGGGTGTTAGAAAAGCTAGTTGGTAACAGGAATTAATAGTAGATAAAATGAATACAGATCCAATTGCAGATTATTTGACAAGAGTCAGGAATGCGATGAAGGCAAATCACAGAGTAGTTGAGGTACCTTCTTCCAAAATTAAAAAGGAATTGACAAAAATTCTTTTTCAGTCAGGCTATATCTTGAATTACAAGTTTGAGGAAGATACAAAGCCGGGCGTAATTAAAGTCGCTTTAAAATATCATCCTGTTACAAAGATATCTGCCATAAATAAACTTGAAAGAATCAGTAAGCCAGGCCTGAGAAGGTATGTTGGTGCTGATGAACTACCAAGAGTATTAAACGGCCTCGGTATTGCCATTATGTCAACATCACAGGGTGTTATGACTAATAAAGAGGCAAAAAAACGTAATATAGGTGGCGAAGTACTTTGTTATATTAGTTAAAAATTGAAGAATATTTTATAATATGTCAAGAATAGGAAATTTACCGATAAGCATTCCCGATGGTGTGGAAATTAAAGTCTCTGACGATAATCTTGTCACTGTTAAGGGAAAGTTAGGCGAACTTCAACAGCAGGTTGATCCTGATATTTCAATTAAGATTGAGGAAGGAGTTGTTGTTTTAGACAGAGCCACAGAACAAAAAGATCATAAAGCCAAGCATGGCCTCTACAGGGCACTTATTGCAAATATGGTCGTAGGAGTTCGCGAGGGATATACAATTGTTCAGGAATTGGTTGGTGTGGGTTATAAAGCTGAAGCAAAAGGACAACTGCTTGAGTTTTCACTGGGATATTCTCATAACATTGTTTTTGAGTTGCCTCAAGAAGTTAAAGCCGAAACACTTTCAGAAAGAGGTAAAAGCCCAACAATAACTCTTAAATCAATAGACAAGCAATTGATCGGACAGGTCGCAGCAAAGATCAGATCACTTAGAAAGCCCGAGCCATATAAAGGAAAAGGTATTCGTTATAAAGGTGAAGAGATCAGGAAGAAAGCTGGTAAAGCTGCTGCAGAGAAATAATAAACTGATAAATATTTGATTACAATGGCAATAAAAGACAGAAAACAATACAGACGCAGCAGAATCAAAATGAGGATTCGCAAGGTAATATCAGGTACTGCTGATAGGCCTAGGATGTCTGTTTTCAGAAGTAATAAGCGGATATATGTTCAGCTTATCGACGATCTGGCAGGTACTACACTTGCTAGTGCATTTTCGGCAACAGATGGTGAAAAGATGGCTAAGATCGAGAGTTCAAAAGCTGTTGGCAAAGCAATTGCTGAGAAAGCTAAAGAAGCAGGAATAAAAAATGTAATATTCGACAGAAACGGTTATTTATATCATGGCAGAGTGAAGGCTTTAGCTGAAGCAGCCAGGAAAGCAGGACTTAAATTTTAATTTATTATGCCGAACGTAAACATAAAAAGAGTTAAATCAAGCGATATCGAATTTATTGATAGGCTTGTTAGCATTCAGAGAGTAACAAAAGTTACAAAGGGTGGACGTACATTTAGTTTTTCAGCCGTTGTGGTAGTTGGAAATGAGCAGGGTGTTGTTGGTTTTGGATTGGGAAAAGCTCAGGAGGTAACTTCAGCCATAGCCAAAGGTATTGACGATGCAAAGAAAAACCTGATAAAAGTTCCTATTCTCCACGGTACATTACCTCACGAGCAGGATGGTAAGTACAGTGGTGCTAAGGTTTTTCTAAAACCAGCTGCTCCAGGAACAGGTGTTATAGCAGGTGGTGCTATGCGTGCAGTTCTTGAGAGTGTTGGTGTTAAAGATGTACTTGCAAAGTCGAAAGGCTCCTCAAACCCGCATAGTGTTGTTAAAGCAACAATTAATGCACTTATACAACTGAGAGATCCTTATACGATTGCTCAACTCAGAGGAGTAGATTTGAACAAAGTTTTTAATGGATAAAATCCTAGGATAAATGAAAAAATTAAGGATAAAGCAGGTAAAAAGCGGAATAGGACGTCCTATTCGCCAGAAGAGAACACTTGATGCTCTTGGTCTGAGGAAAATGAACCAGACAAAAGAAGTTGATGCTTCTCCTCAGGTTCTGGGTATGATAGATAAAGTAAAGCATTTATTGATAATTGAAGAAGTTAAATAAGAATCTATAAATTTTTAAAAGATGGATTTAAGTAATCTTAAACCGGCAGAGGGCTCAACGAAAAATCGTAAGAGAATAGCCAGAGGACAGGGGTCTGGAGCAGGTGGAACTGCAACAAGAGGCCATAAAGGTGCTAAGTCGAGATCAGGCTACAGCAAGAAAAAGGGTTTTGAAGGTGGACAAATGCCATTGTTCCGCAGAGTTCCAAAATTCGGATTCAAAAATATAAACAGAAAAGAATTCCGTGGTATAAATATTGACACTTTGCAGAAACTTGCAGATGAGAATAAGTTTACTTCTATTGATGTTAATATACTTATTGATCACGGACTTGCCAGTAAGAAAGACCTCGTGAAAATTCTTGGCAGGGGTGAATTAACTGTTAAATTGGAAGTTAAAGCTCATGCTTTTTCAGCTTCAGCTGTTAAGGCTATTGAATCTCAAGGTGGAACTGCAACAAAAATGTAATTCTAATGAAGAAATTAATAGAAACAATAAGAAATATATATAAGATTGAGGACCTGCGAAACAGGATTCTTTATACCCTTGGTATTATTCTTATATATAGATTTGGTGCTTATATTGTTTTACCTGGCGTTGATCCACACCAACTTACAAACCTGAAAAATCAGGGTAGTGAAGGATTACTTGGCCTTTTGAATATGTTTTCGGGAGGAGCCTTCTCAAATGCGAGTATATTTGCTTTGGGAATAATGCCTTATATCTCGGCATCCATTGTAGTGCAGTTGCTTGGAATGGCTATTCCATACTTCCAGAAACTACAAAAAGAGGGTGAAAGCGGTAGAAGAAAAATAAGTCAGATTACTAGGTATCTTACTGTTATTATCCTTATTTTTCAATCGCCGGCTTATATTGCGAACCTGGTAAGGCAACTGCCTCCTGAAGGTATTTATCCTTTCGATCCGAATCTGGCGACACACTCCGTGTTTTCATTCTTCGGAATTTCGTCAATAATGGTTTTGACGGCAGGCTCGATGTTTATTATGTGGCTGGGCGAAAGAATCACTGAAAAAGGTATTGGTAATGGTATTTCTCTCATCATTATGATTGGTATTATTGCAAGATTACCTTTCGCTCTGATTGGGGAGTTTGCTGCCAGAATGGAACAGAAAGGTGGCGGAGGTCTTGTTTACTTTGTTATCGAAATAGTTGTTCTGATATTTGTTATTCTCGTTACTATTCTTTTGGTTCAGGGAACAAGACGAATCCCTGTGCAATATGCTAAACGAATTGTAGGAAATAAACAATACGGGGGTGTTCGTCAGTATATACCATTAAAAGTTAATGCTGCTGGTGTTATGCCTATTATATTTGCCCAGGCAATTATGTTTCTGCCTATTACACTTGTTGGTTTTACTGATTCGGAATCACTTAGCGGATTTGCAGCGGCATTTTCCGATATTAATGGATTCTGGTATAACTTCACATTCTTTATAATGATCATTTTGTTTACATATTTTTATACTGCCATTACGGTTAATCCGAATCAAATGGCCGATGATATGAAAAAGAATGGCGGATTTATTCCTGGTGTTAAACCTGGGAAAAAAACGGCTGACTTTATCGATAATGTTATGTCCAGAATTACATTACCTGGTTCAATATTCCTCGGTTTTGTTGCGATAATGCCTGCACTTGTCAGTTTGGTAGGTGTTAGCACACAGTTTGCTCAGTTTTATGGAGGGACTTCATTGCTGATTCTTGTTGGTGTTATTTTAGATACATTGCAGCAAATAGAAAGTCATTTATTGATGAGACATTACGACGGGTTAACAAAATCCGGTAGAATAAAAGGAAGGTCGTCTTTTAGTATGACCGGTTAAGAATATTTTGACTCGCAGAGGCGAAAATGATATATTATAAAACAGAAGAAGAAATAGAGTTATTAAGAGAAAGTTCTTTGCTTGTTGGTAAAACTCTCGCTGAGATTGCAAAACTTATTAGGCCTGGAGTAAAAACTATTATACTGGATCAGGTTGCTGAGGAGTTCATCAGAGACAACAATGCCAAACCCGGATTTAAAGGTTATAATGGGTTTCCATATACCTTATGTATTTCGGTGAATGAAAATGTTGTTCATGGGTTTCCTTCTGAAAGGGAACTGAAAGATGGCGATATTGTCTCAATTGATTGCGGAACAATTATGAACGGTTTCTATGGTGATTCAGCCTATACTTTTGCAGTTGGTGATGTTAAAGAAGAAGTGCTGATGCTGATGAAGAGGACTAAAGAGTCACTCTACAAGGGAATTGAAAACGCAATTGCCGGTAAAAGGATTGGCGATATAGGTTATGCGATTCAGAGTTATGTTGAAAGTTTTGGATATTCGGTTGTACGAGATCTTGTTGGCCACGGGCTTGGAAGAAATCTTCACGAAAAGCCGGAAGTCCCTAATTTTGGACGAAGAGGCAGAGGTACTAAGTTGAAAGAGAATCTGGTGATAGCAATAGAGCCTATGATCAATTTGGGTACAAAAAGAGTTGTTCAGGAAAAAGATGGCTGGACAATACGTACTGCCGACAGGCAACCATCAGCACATTATGAGCATGATATTGTTGTAAGAAAAGGAAAAGCAGAGATTTTGTCAACATTTGATTATATAGAAGAAGTATTGAATAATAAATAGTTTAGAGTATTATGGCAAAACAGGCATCAATAGAACAAGACGGGACAGTTATCGAATCTTTGGGTAACGCAATGTTTCGTGTGGAACTTGAAAATGGTCATGTTATTACAGCTCATATTTCAGGAAAGATGAGGATGCACTATATTAAAATTTTGCCCGGTGACAGAGTGAAACTCGAAATGTCGCCATATGATTTGTCAAAAGGACGAATAACATTTAGGTACAAATAAAAAGGAGAAAACAATGAAAGTCAGGGCATCTGTAAAGAAGAGAACACCAGATTGCAAAATCGTTCGCAGAAAAGGACGTTTATATGTAATCAATAAAAGAAATCCCAGGTTCAAACAGAGACAAGGGTAAAATATTTGATTTGAATTTTGAATAATTAATAAAAAATAAATAGTTTATATATGGCTCGTATAGCAGGAATAGATATACCAAAGAATAAAGCAGGTGATATTGCTTTAACATATATCTATGGTATAGGAAGGTCAACAGCACGCAAAATCCTGAAGGAAGTTGGTGTTGACGGTGCAAAAAAAGTTCAGGACTGGAACGACGAAGAGCAAACGGCAATTCGTAATGTTATCAGCGGTGGTATTAAGGTTGAGGGTGAGTTGCGTTCTGAAGTTCAAATGAACATTAAACGATTAATGGACATAGGAACTTACAGAGGTATCAGACATCGTATTGGTCTTCCACTGCGTGGTCAACATACCAAGAATAATGCAAGGACAAGAAAAGGACGTAAGAAGACAATTGCTAATAAAAAGAAAGCACCTAAGGGTTAATATATAGTTAGGTTGGAAAATTAATTACGACGGTAAATAAATATTATGGCTAAGAAAACCAGAAGTACAAAAAAGAGAGTAGTAAACGTTGAAACATACGGAAGAGCATATATCAGCGCTTCATTCAACAACATTATTATTACTCTGACGAATAATTCAGGCCAGGTGATCTCTTGGGGATCAGCCGGTAAGATGGGATTCAGGGGGTCAAAGAAAAATACTCCTTACGCAGCTCAGTTGGCTGCATCCGATGCGGCAAAGGTTGCTTATGACCTCGGATTGAGAAAAGTAAAAGTTTTAGTTAAAGGCCCCGGATCGGGAAGAGAATCTGCGATCAGAACACTTCACTCATCAGGTATTGAAGTTATCGAGATTAAAGATGTTACACCACTTCCTCATAACGGTTGCAGGCCTCCTAAAAGAAGAAGAGTCTAACCATTCTCTGGAATTGTGGATTTGATTAAATAATGAATTAATAATAGAAAACAGATAAAAAATGGCAAGATATATTGGTCCGAAAACGAAAATAGCCAGGAAGTTCAAAGAACCTATTTTTGGCCCTGATAAAGCTTTTGAGAAGAAAAATTATCCTCCGGGACAACATGGAAACTCCAGAAGAAGAAGAAAGCAGTCAGAATATGGTGTTCAGTTGATGGAGAAGCAGAAGGCAAAATATACTTATGGTATTCTTGAGCGCCAGTTTAAGAATATATTTAAGAAAGCTTCACGTAAGAAAGGTATTACTGGCGAAATTCTTTTGCAACTCATTGAGGCCCGCCTCGATAATGTTGTTTTTCGTCTTGGAGTAGCTCCATCGCGCCCCGCTGCTCGTCAGTTGGTTGGCCACAGGCATATTTTGGTTAATGGAGAGATTGTAAGTATTCCTTCATATTCCATCAAGGCAGGTGATATAATTAGTGTAAGAGAAAAATCAAAGTCACTTGAAGCTATTACTGATTCACTGGCTTCCCGTTCAAATGCTTATTCATGGCTTGAGTGGGACGAAAATCTGATGGCCGGAAAGTTTCTGAATTATCCAGAGAGAGCTGAAATTCCTGAGAATATAAAGGAACAACATATTGTTGAATTGTATTCTAAATAGTAATTAACCTAACCGATAGATAGTCAATAATTAAAAAAGCTGAGTATGTCAATTTTAGCATTTCAAAAACCAGATAAAGTTATAATGATCGATGCCGATGATTTCAAAGGTACCTTTGAATTTCGTCCGCTTGAGCCCGGGTTCGGTATTACTATAGGTAATGCGCTGAGACGAATCCTTTTATCCTCGCTCGAAGGTTATGCAATCACTTCCGTGAAGATTGAAGGCGTAGAGCAGGAGTTTTCAACAATTAAAGGTATTGTTGAGGATGTTACTGAGATCATTTTGAATTTGAAAAAAATCAGATTTAAAAGACAGATTGAAGAAGAAAACTCAGAGAAAGTACAGATAGTTATTGGTGATCAGGATGAGTTTAAAGCCGGAGATATTAATAAGTTTCTGTCAGTCTTTCAGGTTCTGAATCCCGATCAGATAATCTGTCAAATGGAGCCGAGCGTTAAACTCTCTATTGAACTTACCGTTGAAAAGGGTAGGGGATATGTCCCGGCTGATGAGAATAAGAGTATGAATGCTGCCATTGGTACAATAGCTATGGATTCTATTCATACTCCGATTAAAAATGTAAAATATCATACTGAGAATTACAGGGTTGAGCAAAAGACTGACTACGAAAAGCTGGTTTTTGAAATTAATACTGATGGCTCTATTAATCCTAAGGACGCATTGAAAGAGGCTGCAACAATCCTCATTCATCATTTTATGCTTTTCTCTGATGAACGTATAACTCTGGATACTGAGGATAAAACAGTTACTGAAGAGTTTGACGAAAGCTCATTACATACCAGACAATTGCTTAAAACAAAACTTGTTGATCTTGACCTTTCAGTCAGGGCATTGAATTGTTTGAAAGCTGCTGATGTGGAAACACTTGGCGAACTGGTACAGTTTAATAAAAATGATTTGTTGAAATTCAGAAACTTTGGTAAAAAATCACTGACCGAACTCGAAGATTTGGTGAAGTTGAAAGGTCTGGAATTTGGAATGAATATATCAAAGTATAAATTAGATAAGGAATAATCGAGATGAGACACAGGAAGAAAATTAATCATTTATCGAGGACAAGTGCACACAGAAAAGCAATGATGGCCAATATGGCTACTTCGCTGATAATGCATAAAAGAATTCACACTACTCTTGCAAAAGCTAAAGCTCTGAGAGGTTATGTGGAGCCGTTGATTACAAAATCAAAGAGCGATACCACACATTCAAGAAGGATGGTGTTTAGTTACCTTAAAAGTAAAGAAGCGGTTACTGAGCTCTTTAGGGAAATTTCTGCTAAGGTGGCTGATCGTCCGGGTGGTTATACACGAATAATCAAAATTGGAAACCGACTTGGTGACAATGCTGAAATGTGTATGATCGAGCTGGTGGATTATAATGAAAACTTGCTTGGTACAAAAGAGAGTAAGACAAAATCAACCAGGAAAAGAAGAAGAGGCGGAAGTAAGAAGTCAGAAACTCCGGAGACAACACAGGATGTAGTAGCAGAAACTGATGAAGCTAAAGTAGAGGATATTGTTGCTGAAAAGGCTGACGATACAAAAGCCGAGGTTGCTGTAGAGGAGACAAAGGCGGAAGAGACAAAAACTGAAGCACCTGCTGAAGAGGCATCAAAAGAGGAGCCTAAAGCTGAAGCTCCTGTTGAAGAGCCTAAAGCAGAGGAGAAAAAAGAAGAGAAAACTCCTGAAAATAAAGAAGACGATAAGAAAGATAACAAATAGTAAAACTGTTAATTTTCTATAAAATAAAGGATAGGGCTATATAGCTTTATCCTTTTTTGTATTTTTGGACAAAATTTATGACAACTAATTATAAAACTAAAAAATTATGAGTTCAATATTAAATATCCATGCACGTCAAATACTCGATTCAAGAGGAAACCCAACAGTAGAAGTTGATGTTTACACTGATTCCGGAATTCTTGCAACCGCAGCAGTTCCATCAGGTGCATCAACAGGCATTCATGAAGCAGTAGAACTTCGTGATGGCGATAAATCTGTTTATATGGGTAAAGGCGTTCTTAAAGCTGTCCATAATGTTAATGAAATCCTGAATGAAGAATTGCAAGGATTCTATGTGTCGGATCAAAATGAAATTGATGCAAAAATGATTGAAATTGATGGAACTCCTAACAAGGGTAACCTTGGAGCTAATGCAATTCTTGGAGTTTCACTTGCAGTTGCTAAAGCGGCTGCAATTGAAAGTGGACTGCCTCTTTACAGATATATCGGGGGTGTGAGTGCAAATACATTGCCAATTCCTATGATGAATATTCTGAATGGCGGTTCACATGCTGATAATAGCATCGACTTTCAGGAGTTTATGATTATGCCTGTCGGAGCTTCTTCTTTTTCTGAGGCTATTAGAATGGGCTCTGAAGTTTTTCATAATCTTAAAGCAGTACTCAAGAAAGACGGATATTCAACAAATGTTGGTGATGAAGGCGGTTTTGCTCCAAACCTGAAATCAAATGAAGAGGCTATTACCTTTATTCTGAAAGCTATTGAGAAGGCTGGTTACAAAGCTGGTGAGGACATTTTTATTGCTCTTGATCCTGCTTCCTCAGAGTACTATCTTGAAAAGGAAAATGTGTACCATCTGAAATGGTCAACAGGCGAAAAACTGTCACCTGCCGAAATGGTTGATTTCTGGAAAGACTGGGTTAAGAAATATCCAATTATCTCAATTGAAGATGGTATGGCCGAAGATGACTGGGACGGGTGGAAGCTGATGACAGATGTTCTTGGAGATAAAATTCAGCTTGTAGGTGATGATAACTTCGTGACAAACACAAAAAGAATTCAGAAAGGAATTGATATGGGTGTCTGTAATTCAGTTCTCATCAAGCTAAACCAGATTGGAACTCTGACTGAGACTATTGATGCAGTTGCTTTGGCTAACAGGCATGCATATACTGCTGTTATTAGCCACCGCTCGGGAGAAACTGAGGATACAACCATTGCCGACCTTGCTGTGGCTCTGAATACGGGTCAGATAAAAACCGGCTCTGCAAGCCGTACCGACAGGATTGCCAAATATAACCAGCTACTAAGAATTGAAGAGCAGCTTGGCAATGACGCACGGTATCCTGGAAAAGATTTTAAGTATTATAAAAAATAAACCGAAAGGGCAGAAAACTGAGGTTTGGGCTAAGATCAGAGCGATTGTGTGATGGTCTTAGCCTTTTTTTATCCACTAATTACACGAATTAACACGAAAAGGGTTTTGTCATATTTACCAATATTTTTTGCTGTCATTCCGACTACTGGGGCAGGCACGTGTGGAGGAAGGAGGAATCTGTTAGCTAAACACAACCAGGTAGCAAGTCACATTCCTAACTTCAAACGGATTGCGACGCCTGAATGACGAAGTCGGGCAGGCTCACCCTACCGCACAAGGTCAAATGCCAAGGTTACTACTTTCCAACCCCCTAACCCATAACTCCTAACCTTTCCCTTACAGCAATTCAGTGTAATCAACTGTTATTTGCAAACTCTTCTCAAAGTCGTAAAGGGTAAGTTTGCGGATTTCGAAATAGCTTGTCCAGTATGTACGTAAGGTGTTTATATAGCTACTTGAAGAATTGTCGGAATTTTTTTGTGCAATATTCAGGTCGGTAACTGTTATTTTACCAATCAGATAACGTGCTTTGGTTATATTATAACTTTTTTGTGCAACAGTGTCAGCCTTAGCTGAGATAATTACCTGGTCTTCCTGCATATTAAATCTGGCAACTTTCAAGAATACCTGCTGGTCGAAATCAATTTGATCCTGGCTAACCTGTGTTTGAATGAGCTCTCTTTGCGATTCGGCCATCTTTATTCTTCCCCTTGCAACTCCCCAGTCCAGAATAGGAAGATTAACACCGATATTAAGCATTTGCTCTGGAATAGCACCGCTATATGCTTCATTGAAATTGACGGATCGTTGCGTTAATCCATAAACGGCATATAAATCTAAATCAAATCGTCCATCCATTTTTGCTTTGTTCACAGCCTGGTTAGCTTCGATCAGCCTTCGCTCAAATCCGAGTGCTTCCGAGTTATTACTTCTTGCCTCGGCAACAGCTTTTGAAGGGTCAACTATAAATGTTGTAATTCTATTCGGAGGAACCAGCTCAATGGGAATCTCATCTTTTATTCGTAAATACGACTTAAACTGAAACATAACATTCTCCAAATTAAGTTTTGCCTTTTCAAGTGTAGCACCTGCATTAAGATACTCCAACTCTAATTGCAACAGCTCATTTTCAGCAATTGTCCCCAGATTATATCTTCCTTGTGCAATTTTGTAAATAGTATCATAATTGGCAAGATTGATCTTGGCAACTTTTAGTTTTATCTGTTCAAGTAAGAGGTTAAAAAAGTAGTTTGTGGCATTTAGCGAAACATCTTCCATGTTTTCAAGGTATTGTTTCTTTGCTTCTTTGTATCTCATCGGCTCTATTTTCTTTTCCCATTTATATGGGTTGTATTTGAAAATAGGTTGCCGGTATCCTATGTTAATAGGTGTAGAAACATATTGCGTGTATGTTGCAGTATCTGTAAAGTTATCTAATCTTTGAAGATTTGATGATAAAAAAACTTGTCCGCCGGTAGGCCCTATTCTTTGGTTTACTGATGCGTTAACCGACCAGTTAGCATATCGTCTTTCTAAAAGGACTTCTCCTTCCGGTAAAGAGATTTGCTGGAAAGATCTGTCAAAATTTGGCAGGTTACCTCCAACTGTCAACGAAGGCAGATAAGCTGCCTTATACGATCTATATTGCCAGTAGCTTGACCTGAACCGGTGTTTTGCCATCAATGCACCGGGCGATTGCTCCCTTGCTATGTTAATTGCATCCTCAAGAGTGAGCTTTGTATCATCCTGCGAAAAAGATTGTAAAGTGGTGAAAACAGTTAAGATAGAGATTGAAATACTTAGAAAAACTCCTTTTCTTATCATTACCTTATATATTTAAATGAAACATTATTTCGTTTTAGGACTGTAAATAATAAAACAAAGCAAAGGTATAAAATATAAACTTACAATTGTACCAATAATCATCCCTCCTATTATTGCCAGGGCAAGTGGTAGTTGTAATTCTACTTCTAACCCTTTGAAGAAGAGTAACGGCAACAATGCAAGAATTGTTGTAGGGCTTGCCAAAAACAGTATAATATGTTTTGATTAGTACTATTGGATATTAATTTATATTTTTGAACTTTTATTTATTATTAATTATTTATTATGAATATGAAGTTTTTACTTTTTGCAGGTTTATTAATGATATTGCCCGTTTCTACTGTTTTTGCACAGGAGCAGGTTGCAAATAATGTTTTTTATGCTGAAGGGTTTGGGAACGGTGGAATTGTCTCTATAAACTATGAAGGGATGATTAGAGTTAATCCGGTTTTTGATTTGAGCATTCGATTTGGTGTGTCAACAATACCGAGAATGGAAAATATTGATTTTGAATATCATGGTATTGGCCTGCCGATGGAGTTCAACCAGATATTTGCTTTTAAAGATGGCTCTGCCAGTCATTGGGAAATAGGTGAGGGGTTGTTTTGGTTTTTTAATAAAAAGGATGGAGATGATATAATACGGTCTATTGGTGCCTTTACACTGAGAACGGGCTATAGGTACCAAAAAACAAATGGCGGTTTCTTTTTTAAAGCCTCAGCAATGATCTTCCTCTATGTATATGATTCAAGAATAACAAATTCCGGCTTTGACCATCAGGTACTATATCCGTGGGGAGGAGTCGCAGTTGGGTATTCCTTTTAAACCTGTTGATATATGGCGTACCTGACGGCACTTAGCTTTAGTGGTGGTTTTTTTACCGATATGCCGTCCCTGACGGGACTAAAAAAACATCAAATCATCCCGTTAGGGATAAAATGTAAAAATAAAAATGAGGTTCAAAAATATTTAACAGATTAATTTG